>NZ_JADQ01000085.1:0-12977 GCF_000518465.1 Paenibacillus sp. J14
ACCAGCGTAGAACGCTGCAACTCCCGATTGAAAACCTATTTGACGGCAGACGCCGCACATGTCCGGGGCATTCAGAAAGTCACAACTCACCAGTATTTGAATGCCATTGTTCTGCTTGCATCTGCGCTCGCCGTTTCTCATCATTCAAAACGGGCTGCCGCTTAAAAAACGAGCTGTTCTAAAATTCTGCAAGTCTGCCCTTTTCTTCATCCATATAATACCATTTTCGAAAATTACCCCTTAACGACAGTGAATATGCTATCGCTTCTTCTCTGAAACGGAATTATGCAAAACACTCACATAATAATGAAGTCCCGATGACCTAACGGCATCATCGGGACTGTTTTAGAAGTTCCGCACTTTTTTACTGGTTCCATACATTTATTTCACCAGTTAGATAACACCAATCTTAAATCCCTCTTACTCCACCGTCACGCTCTTCGCCAAGTTCCGTGGCTTGTCGACGTCATTACCGCGAGCCAGGGAAGCGTAGTAAGCGAGCAATTGGAGCGGTACAACGGACAGCGCTGGTGTCAGCAGCGGCAACGTCTTCGGAATGGACAGCGCTTGGTCCACCGACTTCAGCAGGTCAGGCACATGCTCCTCGTGGGTGATGGCCATAACTTCTGCGCCGCGCGCTTTGACTTCCTTGATATTGCTGACGGTTTTCTCCAGCACCGATTCCTGAGTTGCCAGCGCGATTACTGGAACGCCTTCTTCAATCAGTGCCAGGGTACCGTGCTTCAACTCGCCGGCAGCATACGCTTCAGAGTGAATATAGGAAATTTCCTTCAACTTCAGCGAACCTTCCTGCACGACGGAATAGTCGAGACCGCGACCGATGAAGAACAGATGCTCATTGCTCGCGATCTGCTCTGCATAAGCCTTCACCACATCGGCTTGAGCCAGCATGCTTTCCACTTGCTCTGGCAGCGACTGCATGGCCGCAATTACATGAGCTACTTGATCTTCGCTTTGCGTACCACGAACCTGAGCCATGTACAGAGCAAGCAGGTAGAAGGCAATCAACTGGGACGTATACGCCTTCGTCGAAGCGACGGCGATTTCTGGACCAGCCAGCGTAGCGATGACGTCGTCCGCATCGCGGGCAATCGAGCTGCCAACCACGTTGGTGATCGCCAGCACGTGAGCACCGTTCGCTTGCGCTTCACGCAGTGCAGCCAACGTATCGGCCGTTTCGCCCGATTGGCTGACAACGATCACGAGCGTATCTGGGGTAATCAACGGCGAGCGATAACGATACTCCGAAGCGACATCGGTCATCACCGGAATGCGTACAAGTTGCTCAATCGCTGACCCGCCGACCAGACCGGCGTTATATGCCGTACCGCAAGCAACGATATGAATCGCTCTCAGGCTGCGGATCTTCTCGTCCGTCAGTTTCAAGCCAGGCAACACGACTTTGCGTCCACTTTCGTCGATCCGACCCAGCATCGTGTCCCGGTAAGCCTTCGGCTGCTCGTGGATTTCCTTCAGCATGAAATGATCGAACCCGCCTTTTTCTGCGGTGACAGCGTCCCAATCGACACGAATCATTTCCCGAGAAATAAAATTCCCTTCAATGGTCATCAGTTCGACAGAATCCTTGGTCAGTACCGCCATCTCGCCATCGTTCAAAATATAAACGTTCCGCGTATAATTCAACAACGCAGGGATGTCGGAGCCGATAAAGTTCTCGCCTTCGCCAAGACCAATAATCAACGGGCTAGCTTGACGCACAGCCACCAGTTTGTCAGGTTCGTACTCTGTCAGCACCCCAAGGGCAAAAGCGCCGCGCATGTAACTAATTGCCTTCTGAACCGCCTTCACGATATCGCCTTGATACTCGCGAGCAACCAGATGGGAAATGACCTCCGTATCCGTTTCAGACACAAAGACATACCCTTGGCTGATCAGTTCTTCCTTCAATTCCAGATAGTTTTCGACAATCCCGTTATGCACGACCGAAAATTTCTGGGTATGGTCGGTATGCGGATGAGAATTCACGTCAGACGGTTTGCCGTGCGTTGCCCAGCGGGTATGACCAATCCCGGCCGAACCCTTAAGTGGTGCATCCTCCAGTTTGGATTCCAGGTTTGCCAGACGGCCGAGCGATTTTGCAATCTTCAGACCATCCGACGTAAATACAGCAATACCTGCAGAGTCGTACCCGCGATACTCCAGCTTCTTTAAGCCTTCAAGCAACACCGACTGCGTATCCCGATTCCCAATGTATCCAACAATACCACACATAATCATTTATCCTCCGTTTCATTCTTACAAGATGGTTTTTTGGCCGTAAGAAATGAAGCACGGAAGAAGCCTTTCGCGGTACACCGAGACAGAACTATTCAATTGTAAAAAAATATATCCAATCAATCCTCACCAGATTGATCATCACTCTAACGTTACACAATTTTCATTCATTTTTTCACGAATGTCCAGATTGCTCCGTCTACCGCGGCTCTTTCCGCGTCACTTGCTTACGTACATTCATGAACGATCTATGAATGTGATTATCCATCTGCCCGCACGGTTTGTGGGAAAGGTCGCCCCTTCCTTTTGCCGATACGGTTACGGTGCGATGCAGCACCGGGAGGCCCCCGCCGAACATTCCGAACACCTCCACCTCGTCAACTTCGCTTTGCCGTTCGCTTGAACCGATATCACGCCTCAAGGCTTACCGTTGTCGCTGCAGGCCAGCCTTCCGCCCCTGCCTCTCAAACAACGTTCCCTTGATCACGCCGCTTTCCTCATCCGTCCAAACGAAACGCGCACAATGAAGTTCTGGCGCTTAATAACCGGTAAACCTTACTACCCTCACTTTCTTTGCTCGAATATGCTTAATTATATGCACCTTCACACGATTTGGCAATGATCATCTTGTCCTGATTCGTCGAACCGTGCTTTTTACCCTAATGGCCTAGAAAAAACGACACGTCCCTTTTTCCATCGAGTTATCCCCCTTCCCCCCTTGTGACCTTCATCCCCCTCCGCACACTTCTTTACACCATTATCCCCCTCAGTCAGGTCAGGGCGATTTGCTCTGGGAGAATACGCACCGAAGGAGGCAGTGAATGCCCTTAATTTGCAGTTGCCTGTCACCTTCCCGATCTGATGCAAAGGGATAATCATCAAAAAAGAGTCCAACAGACACCCTCTCCCTAACAAAAACCGCCAGACAGGCATCCTCACCCGTCCGGCGGTTCTCAACGTCCTATAGATCCATGAGTTAAATAATCCGATCGTTACACCAACTGTTTCTCTACAACCTCTACAATTTGCGCAACCAGCTTCTCCAGCTCCGCTTTCTCCGGCCCTTCCGCCATAACACGGATCAGCGATTCCGTACCCGACGGCCGAACCAGCACACGCCCGTTATCGCCCAACTCTTGCTCTACTTCCGCAATCGCTTCAGCAATCACCGCGTTCCCCGCGAACTTGCTCTTATCTTGTACGCGAACGTTCACCAGCACCTGCGGATATTGCTTCATGACCTTCTTCAGCTCGCTCAGCGGCTTGCCGGAAGCCAGCATCGTATCGACCAGCTGAATCGCCGTCAAAATGCCATCCCCGGTTGTATTGTAGTCCAGGAAAATCACATGACCGGACTGCTCACCGCCCAGATTGTAGCCGCCGCGCAGCATTTCCGCCATAACATAGCGGTCCCCGACCGCGGTTTGCTGGGTAGCCAGCCCCAATTTCTTAGCCGCTTTGTAGAAGCCAAAATTGCTCATTACGGTCGAGACAACCGTGCTGTCTTTCAGCTTACCGGCTTTATTCATCGCATCCCCGCAGATGCACAGGATGTAGTCGCCATCCACTTCTTGGCCTAACTCGTCAATCGCAATCAACCGGTCCGCATCGCCGTCGAAAGCAAGACCAACATGCGCGCCAAGTCGAACGACTTCTTCCTTCAGCCGTTCCGGATGCGTAGATCCGCAGTGATCGTTAATATTCAGCCCGTTCGGCTCAGCTGCCAGCGTATGCACTTCAGCTCCAAGCTCACGGAACAGTCTTGGTGCCAGCTCATAGGCCGCTCCGTTGGCGCAGTCCAGCACCACCTTCAGCCCTTTAAACGAGGAGCTGATCGTCGTCTTCAAATGTTCGAGGTACTTCAGCTTCGAATCATTGTCCACCGTCACGGTTCCCAAGTCGCCGCCAATTGGCCGCGGCAACTCGTCGACCGCTTTGTCGAGCAGTTCTTCGATCTTAAGCTCCGTTTCATCCGACAACTTAAAGCCGTCACTGCCAAAGAACTTGATCCCGTTATCCTCTACCGGATTGTGGGATGCGGAAATCATGACGCCTGCGTCCGCTTTAAGCAAGCGGGTGAGATAAGCAACCGCAGGTGTCGTCACGACGCCAAGCCGAATCACATCGGCGCCAATCGACAACAACCCCGCCACCAACGCAGATTCCAGCATCACGCCGGAAATACGCGTGTCCATACCAATGACAACCTTCGGCTTAGGTACCTGGCCTGCAAGCACGTAACCGCCGCAGCGACCGATCTGGTACGCCAATTCTGCTGTCAATTCTTTATTCGCAATTCCTCTTACGCCATCCGTTCCAAAATACTTCCCCATGATTTCACTCCTTCAATATTTGCCAGTGCCGCACCGTTCTCTCATCTCCCAGAAGGCGTCTGACCGGTCTATCATCGTCGTTGTCTGCTTATGTTTATGTCACGTGCCGTTCCCTGAGGTCTCGTCCTCTGTCGCATTGCCCCCATCCTCCTGATGAGGTGGCGATCCATGCGAAGATCCATTACCGGATGGACTTTGTGTACCGTCTGACGGGTTTGGTTGCTCCACAGGAACACCGGAGGTTGGGCTGCCTTTCTCCGTCAGCTCCACGTCCACGGACAAGGAAATGTTCGGGTCGGCCAACGCCACGCCCTCAGGTAAATGAATCTCAATCGGGACCGTATGTGTCCCCGCCCCCAGATGTGCGAGATCAGCGGTCAACTGAATGTTCTCCGGTTGGAGCGCGTCCAACGCCGCGCTGGCCCCAATCACGTTCAGACTCAAGTTTGGTTCCGTTGGCCGAATCCATTTGACATCGTACATGGATCCGACATTTTTCAACGTGATTGGAATGTCGTCCAACTGCTTCTGTCCCCCGGGCATCACATGCAATGTGATCGTGGCAGAGCTCGGCTCGATTTTCTCAAAACCTTCCGGAGGAGTCAAGTCCACCACGTATTTAGTCTCATTCGAACCGTTATAACGGCTCAGATCGACCGTCAGCGGATAGGAGGATATACCCTCCAACGCTTCCTTTGTACCGTATAGAACGACGCCCTCTACATCAACCTCTATATCAGTTAAGATATATCCGGATGGTAATTGTCCGGTTTTACGTATTTCGATGGGTACATTTTTGTATAGCTTATTGATGGGGATATCTACATCCACGGAACTAGGCGATATCTTCGCATTCTCCATAGGTATCCCTTGCTTATCATATGCTGTCAGTTTGACGCTTTTGCCTTTAACGGATTCCTTCAATCCCGTCACATCCACCGTACCCTCGACTTTACTCAGCTCTTGCGCCTCACTCGCAGGCAGGGTCACATCAACGGTGCCGCTCCCGGCAACAATAGGCGTCCCAAGTACTAATCCGTCGGCCGGTTCCCCCTTCGTGACGATGGTCACAGGAATCGTCCGGGTTTCCTTCGCTTCAATCGTCACCTTCACGATAGAAGGTTCCATGGAGACCAGTTGGACTCCAGGAGGAAGCTCATGGGTTAGAGGTAGGGTAAATGTCCCTGGTCCCAGATTTTCCAAATTTAGCCTCGCCTTATAATCTGAGAAATTCGTCGTCAAATCGATCCGTTTCCCCTTCACTTCCATACGCACGGTGCTGGGATCCAGATCGTATAAAACGTACTTGTCCTCGTCAAACCCGGTCACTTCGATTTTGACATTGTCGATATAACGCGACTGCGCCAAGGTGGTGGAGTCTACGGGAGTTCCGCTGTCCAAATGAACCATCGCCCACAACATGATACTAAACACTAGCGCAAGGACCTTAGCAAAATTGTTGTGAGTCAGCCATTTATCCATTTTTGCCGGCCTCCTTCCGTCTTCGGAACGGGCTGCGCTTGTCTTTGGTGCGCGAATTCGGACCTAATTCCGCATACAGCTTGGAAATCAACGACTCCTCGTTAATGTCTCGGACGACCTGTCCGTCGATCGCAAGTGAAATTTGCCCCGTCTCCTCGGACACAACGATCGAGACCGCATCGCCGACCTCACTAATTCCGATCGCTGCCCGGTGTCTTGTACCCAACTCCTTACTGATGAATGGATTCTCCGACAACGGCAAATAACAAGCAGCCGCAGAGATCCGTTGGCCTTGAATAATCACGGCTCCATCATGGAGCGGGGTATTGGGGATAAAGATATTGATCAACAGCTGTGAAGAAATGATCGACTGCATCGGAATTCCCGATTCGGTATATTCATTTAACCCCGTATCGCGTTCAAACACGATAAGAGCCCCAATCTTTCTGCGCGATAAATAATTGACGGCTTTAATAATCTCACCGATCTGCTTGCCAAACTCTTCCTCGTCCGCGCTGTTCCGCCCAAACAGCTTGCCTCGGCCAAGCTGCTCCAGTGCCCGTCGAAGCTCCGGTTGGAAAATAATGAAGATCGCCAGCACGCCAAACGTAAACATTTGGTTCATCAGCCATTTCAGCGTATACAAGTCGAACCAGGTACTGACGGCCCAAATAAACACCAGAACCAAAATCCCCTTGAGCAGCTGAACAGCCCGCGTTCCGCGGACAAGCAAAATCATGTGATATATTATATAGGTAACAATCAGGATATCGATGACATCCTTAATGGTATCCTGCCAAGTCAAATTCATAAAATAGTTCATGCTGCGACCCCCGGAAAGATCCTTGCGGACGTTTGGCCCGCCAACAAGGAACCAATATGTACAGCTTCATTCACGCCTGTCTCTTTAAGTTTCCCCTAAATACTAGGTTATAACGTTCACATGTCAGATGCAAGCGCCCAGCAAAAATAGGTTCATTTCGTAACGCTTACTAAATTTTACCTATAGATACAAAAATAAAAAAGCGCCGTTTCCCAAAGGAAAGGCGCCCAAAACATTCCATATCGCCATACAATCACCTATAGGCGACTTCCGTAAACGTATTGATGATCCGGTACCAGATCCAGTCCAGCGCTTGATCGATCTGTTTCACTTCGCCTGAAATATGCGCCGTGGAGGCTTGGTAATAGGAGCCATCAATCACGGTGAGGTTGCCTTGAACTTCACCATAGATTTCGGCTTTCCCGTTCTCAATGGTCAAGTTCCCGGCAATGACAGCGTCACTTGGAACCGTGACCGTATCGCCTTGAATGATGACTTGATCCAGGCCCGCTCCTTTTACGACCAGCTGATCGTCGCTATCCCAAATCGATACCGCGCTGAACAACATCACCAGCAAGAACATGGCCGCCGCGGTCAACGCCGGATGGCGTTTGATCCACTTGATCCAGGCCTGCTGTTTGGGTTGACTTGGAATCTGACTGATGATCCGGTTCACCAGTTCGTCCGGAGCCGAGATGTTGCTATGTTGCTTGATGGTGGCAAACAACATCATTTCGGTCCGTTCCAATTCCCTGAATTCCTTGAGGCAATCCGGACACTCGTCGAGATGCTGCTTCAGCCGTTCGGCTTGGTCGCGGCTTAATTCGCCGTCCAGGTAATCATGCATCATAGATGAGGCATGTTTGCATTCCATATCAGCCAATCCTTTCAGTAGTATCAATCTATGCGAAATGCGGAAGGCACGGCTAAGATCATAGTCGTCCTACATCCTACCTTACAATACGTAATGGTACAGAATTCGTTTCAAAAAATAATTCCCCAGGCACAGCCCATATTTTAGAGCATTTTATGCTCCAGCTTTTTACGCAAAAATTCGCGTCCGCGGTGAACCCGCGTCTTCACCGTAGTCACCGGCATATCCAAAACTTCGCTGATTTCTTGCAGAGAAAGTTCCTGCAAATAACGGAGCACGATCACCGACTTATATTTAGCAGGCAAGCCTTCGATCGCTTGATGAATCGTTTGCTGCGTTTCGGACAGCAAGTATTCCGTTTCCGGTGTCCGTTCATCCCCAGGAATCAGAGTGTATCCATCCAAGCCATCCTGATCGTTCATCTCTGCGTCCAGGTAATAACTTGGTTTCCGCTTACGCAGTCGGTCAATACACAAGTTCGTCGCAATCCGGTAAATCCAGGTTGAGAACTTCTGTTTATCGTCGTAGCGGTTCCAGTTTTTATGTACCCTTAAGAACGTCTCCTGCACAACATCTTCTGCTTCGTGCCGGTTAGACAGCATCCGGTATCCGAGATGATATAGCTTATCCTTATATAAATCAACAAGTTCAGCGAAGGCTCCCTGGTCCCCTTTCCGGGCCAGCTTCACCAGTCTTGCATCGAAATGTTCCACCACCATATTTTCCCCCAAATCGGTTGGAAGGGCTCAGGTACTTGTACCCTGCCTGTCCGGCTATTCGTCCCTTTGGCTAAGGCAAATGCAAGAGGTCGTTCTCGATCCGAATCCTGACCATTGCATCCTTGAAAGGGTACTTCCAGTCGTCGGCACTTCATTCAAATGTTAAAGCAACTTATCCCAAAATGCAATACATCCAGCTAAGTCAACAGCAAAAAAGCCGGACCTTCTTTAAGAAGGTCTGGCTTAGCATGGCTATATGGACCAATAAAGGATCAGCCCGTATTCCGGAGTCCAGCAGCAATCCCGTTAATCGTAAGCAGCACTTCACGTAACAGTTCAGCATCATCCTGCCCTTGTTCACGCGCAGACCGCAATTCCGTTAACAACTGCACCTGTAAATAGCTCAGGGGATCCACATAAGGATTACGTAAACGGATCGATTCTTGCAGGCCTGGGAGATTGTCAAAGATTTCTGAAATTCCGCAAATCTTCAGCACCATTTCCCGCGTCAA
This sequence comes from Paenibacillus sp. J14, assembly GCF_000518465.1. NCBI lineage: Bacteria > Bacillati > Bacillota > Bacilli > Caryophanales > Paenibacillaceae > Paenibacillus > Paenibacillus sp. J14. The sequence continues at coordinate 9,000 of NZ_JADQ01000085.1, forward strand.
ATGGAATTCCTCTTCAATTTTCCCCAGGATCCGCTCTCTCACAGTATCATCCTTGCACATTTGGGCGTATTCCTTCGCGATGACGAGGTCTGCTTTACTCAACGCAAATTGCAAGGTATCGATCACCGTACGGAAGAACGAGAAGTTCTGATACATATCCTGAAGAACCTTGAGGTTTTCTTCATTATTTTGATAGAAATGATATAGGCCGGTTCCAGCTGCATACCAAGCCGGGAACAAATACCGGCTTTGCGTCCAGGCAAATACCCAAGGGATCGCCCGCAAATCCTCAAACCGATCACTGTTCTTCCGCTTGGATGGACGGGAGCCGATATTCAGCTCACCCACCTCAACCAATGGCGTAGACTCACGGAAGAACTTCAAGAAATCCGGATCGCGGAAGACCAGGTCCTGATATTTATGAAGCGATGTCTCGGAAATCCCGCTCATGATCTCTTCCCAGCGTTGTTCTTCTGCGCTTGGTCCTTGGTCTTGATGCAGCTTCGCTTGAATCGCTGCGGTGATCAGCGCCGAAGTCGCTTGCTCCAAGCTGCGGTACGCAATACCACGCAAGGAGTAGCGTGACGAAATCACTTCGCCTTGCTCCGTGATCTTGATACCGCCGCCGATGGTTTCCGGCGGTTGCACGAGGATGCTGCGGTTAAGCGGCATACCGCCACGACCCAGCGCGCCCCCACGACCGTGGAAAAATTTCAGCTTCACGCCAAACTCATTGGCCGCCGCCGTAATTTGCTTCAAGGCAACGCGTAGCTCCCAGTTGGCTGTAACTACGCCGCCGTCTTTATTACTATCGGAGTAGCCGAGCATAATCTCCTGAAGATCGTTCATCGCCGCCACCGACTCACGGTAAATCGGCATGCTGAACAACTGCCGCATAATGCCTGGTGCGGCATGCAGATCGTCAATCGTTTCAAACAGCGGAACCGATTGAAGCGTACAGACGACGGTGCCGTCCGCTTCCTTACGGAACAAGCCTACTTCTTTCGAGAAGACCATGACCTCGAGGATATCGCTGGCCGCCTCTGTCATACTAATCAGGTAACTGGTGATACACTGTGTGCCGTATTCTTTTTGTGCCAGATACACCGTACGATATACATCTAGACATTCTTTTGTGCTTTCCGAATAATCCTGATATGGAGAAGTTAATGGACGCGGGTCGTTTAACAACCGTTCCAGGAGTTGAATCTTCTCTTGCTCCTCCAGTTCGGCATAATTCTCCACAATATTCATTTTCGCCAAAATTTCCGTCATGGCGTTCTCATGCTCTTTACTGTGCTGACGGATATCCAGCGTCGCGGTATGGAAGCCAAACAACTCCGCTTGACGAATCAGCTTCTTAATATGCGTATCTGCGACATAGTCTGCGTAGTGATGACGCAAGCTGCGGTCGATGATCTTCAAATCCTGGATAAAAGCCTCTACGTTAGGATAACGCTCTGGCGTATCCTTGGTGTTATCGTCCAGAACATTGTGCAGCTTCTCCGTCATATACGTCAGCTTAACGCGGTAAGGTTCTTTCTCGTTATTCCATTGCGGCGTTTTGCGCAACGTCACCTGCAGGCGATCCCGCTGAATGGAAGCCATCAGCTCGTCCGTAACGTCCACAATCGAGGTGCTGAAGCTAAGATGCTTGAACAAATCGGACAAAATCCGCTGATATTCGCGCACCGCCAGTTTACGTTGCATCCGCAGCGTCTCCCAGGTCACGTCAGAGGTTACCGAAGGATTCCCGTCCCGGTCACCACCGATCCAAGAACCGAAGCGCAAGTACGTTGGAACGTGCCAATAATGCTCTGGATAGTACTTCGTCAGGCAGCGTTCCAGTTCTTGATAAACCTCAGGCAGCACGTGGAATAAGGTTTCGTGGAAATAGTACATCCCATTTCGCACCTCATCCAGCACTGTAGGTTTACGATCACGCAGTTCATCGGTCTGCCAAAGGGTAATGACCTCGTTAAGCAGCTTCTCCCGCAACTGCTCCCGTTCGCGGAAGGTCAGCGTAGGGTTATCCAACTGCATGACATCGTCAGCGATCCGTTTGTGGATGTCCAGAATCGCACGGCGCATCGCTTCCGTTGGATGGGCAGTCATGACCAGCTCCAGAGACATGCCGCTTAGGAGTTCCTGAGCTTCACTATAACTAAAGCCCTGTTCCTTTAAATCGCGGACAGCAGCCTCGATCGTACCGCTCTGAACCTCTTCCCCCGCAGAACGCTCATAATCGCGTTTCCGGCGAATGCGGTGGTTCTGCTCCGCGATATTGACTAATTGAAAATAGATCGCAAATGCACGGATCACCTGATGACGGATGCCGGGTTCTAAAGAATTGATCATTCCCTTAAACTCTTCATGTAACTCCGGTAAAAATACAGCCCGCAGGGATTTACTGGCTTCACGTATCTTCTCGACAATATCCAAGAGCTCATTGCCGCCCTGATGCACCAGGACCTCTCCTAGAATATTGCCCAAAAAACGAATGTCGCGCCGAAGCAGGTTATTCGAGTTGCCTCTACCTGCGGTAACCGTTAACTCTGTCATGTTTCTCCCCCTTTTCATCCCAATGCTGCATACTCTATTCAGCATGGTCATGATCTTTGTCGGTTAGACCTAATGACGTGCGCCACGCGTTTCCTAACATCATACAACAAACTGCCCTGAAAATCTTCACTTAATTTGTAAGAAATTCTTGGACACCATGACTGTAGATTCGATTCCGTTTTGCAACTTTACTTACCTTAACACGGTAAAGCAGTAAAACGCAAGGGTATAACAGGTTGATAGAAAACTTTTATACCCAGAGGAAGGCCGCAATGGTAATAAGGATAAGATTATAACAAAAAACATCATCTTATCCGATGATGTTGCTGTTATGTATGGAGCGGGTGATGGGAATCGAACCCACGCTACCAGCTTGGAAGGCTGGAGTTCTACCATTGAACTACACCCGCACCTTAAAGAGATGGTCGGGATGACACGATTCGAACATGCGACCCCCTGGTCCCAAACCAGGTGCTCTACCAAGCTGAGCTACATCCCGTCATTAAGGTGAAATATGAAATTGAAAAAGTGGCGCGCCCTAAGAGATTCGAACTCCTGACCTTTTGATTCGTAGTCAAACGCTCTATCCAGCTGAGCTAAGGGCGCGTATTAAGATGGAGCGGACGACGGGAATCGAACCCGCGACCCTCGCCTTGGCAAGGCGATGCTCTACCGCTGAGCCACGTCCGCGCATAGATGGTGCGCGTGGAGGGACTTGAACCCCCACGTCAAAGACGCTAGATCCTAAGTCTAGTGCGTCTGCCAATTCCGCCACACGCGCAAGGAAAACTGGTGAGCCATGAAGGACTCGAACCTTCGACACCCTGATTAAAAGTCAGGTGCTCTACCAACTGAGCTAATGGCTCTTACTAAGAAAGATGGCTGGGGATATAGGATTCGAACCTATGCATGACGGAGTCAAAGTCCGTTGCCTTACCGCTTGGCTAATCCCCAATATTTATGGTGGAGGCTGAGGGGATCGAACCCCCGACCCTCTGCTTGTAAGGCAGATGCTCTCCCAGCTGAGCTAAGCCTCCATATATCTGGGACTACTTAAGAAAGAAGATGGTGACCCGTAGGGGATTCGAACCCCTGTTACCTCCGTGAAAGGGAGGTGTCTTAACCCCTTGACCAACGGGCCATATGTAGAGAAGCTCTCAACCGGGATCGAACCGGTGACCTCATCCTTACCATGGATGCACTCTACCTACTGAGCTATGAGAGCTTATGGCTCCCCGAACAGGACTCGAACCTGTGACAACTCGATTAACAGTCGAGTGCTCTACCGACTGAGCTATCGGGGAACATTGCTTGGCAGCGTCCTACTCTCCCAGGACCCTTCGGTCCAAGTACCATCGGCGCTGGAGGGCTTAACGGTCGTGTTCGGGATGGGAACGAGTGGAACCCCTCCGCTAT
>NZ_JADQ01000086.1:0-12487 GCF_000518465.1 Paenibacillus sp. J14
ATTCGGTGAATATTACCGGAAGAAGTATCACGAAGTGCCCAAGAATCAACACAAACGCGCCCTCGTCTTAACGGCAAGAAAACTCGTGCGTCTGGTCGATGTGCTGCTACGCAGCGGCCAACTCTACACGCCTCGAAGGAAGGTGAATAGCGCCAAGGATTAACGCCTCCTTTGCCTTAGTCCTTCACGAATTCCCAGTAAAAATCTGGTATCTGACATGGTTTTTGGCTGGGTTTGGTTTGATGCGCCCTTTTTTCGTGACTCCGCGCTCAACAGGCACGGGAAATTTCCANTTCGATTAAATCAACAGCTTGACATCATACCGCTGGACTTAAAAATCCTGTGAAAACGGATGGATGAATTATGCTTTTAATGAGATCCATTCGTCCCGGTGGATGACTTCCAAACGATGGACGCTGTCCAACTTCTTGAATACTTCGGTGCTGGGGAGCCCGAGAATGCTGTGGAGCTGTTCCGCATCATAGTTAACGATGCCGCGTCCCAATACCTCGCCGCCTGCGCTGATAACCTCTACGACATCGCCGGTATGGAACTGTCCACTGGCCTCTTTGACGCCAACCGGAAGCAAGCTTCGTCCGCCGCGGATCAGCGCCTCCTCAGCACCGGCATCTACCGTCAGCGTCCCGATTGGGGTGGAGAAGAAGCCCAGCCACTGCTTCTTTCGCGGCAGCGAGGCACCGTGGGCTTCGAAATAGGTGCCATGCCCATCGCCGTGCAAGGCGGCTAGCAGATCGCCGGGGGAGGCGACCTTTCCGACGAAGACCGGAACGCCTCCGAGCGAAGCGATTTTCGCGGCGTCAATTTTCGACCTCATACCGCCCGTACCGACGGAGGAGCCGGCACCGCCGGCGATCGCATAGATCTGACCGGTGATTTCCGTGACCCGGCTGATCCGCTGGGCCTGTGGATCCAGACGCGGATCCTTGGTGTACAGACCGTCCATATCGGTCAGGATCAGCAGGTGATCGGCGTGAATCAGGTTAGCGACAAGGGCGGACAACGTATCGTTGTCGCCGAACTTCAATTCATCCAGCGAAACGGTGTCGTTCTCGTTAATAATCGGCAGCACGTTTCGCTTCAACAGCTCTTCGATCGCCATGCTGGCGTTGCCCGTTCGCTTACGGTTTTGGAAATCGGACCGGGTCAGCAGCACCTGGGCCGCAGTCACTCCGTGTCGAGCCAATTCTTCGCGATAAGCCTGCATCAGCAGCGCTTGACCAACGGCAGCCGAAGCCTGCTTCTCATGCAGCAGCTTAGGCCGTTCGGAGTAGCCGATTTCACGAAACCCGGCGGCCACAGCGCCGGAGGTGACCAGCAATGGCTGGTATCCGGCCTCAATCAACCCGGCCAATTCGGATGCGTAATACGCCACGGCCTCCCGGTTTAAACCTCCTTCTGACGATGTCAGCGAACTGCTGCCAATTTTGACGACGATGCGTCGCAGCATGGGGATCACTCCTCGAACGATAGATATAAATAAAAAAACTTTCGCCTTTGCATGCAAAGGACGAAAGTTTCGACTTCCGCGGTACCACCTTTATTGATGAGACAAGCTCATCCAACTTCAATGCCCGGTAACAGGGGCGCTGTCCGGCTTGTTCGGCCGGCCGCTCAGGGATAGGATTCGGAAAGGGCTAGCATGTAAATTCTCTCAGCCGGTGGAATTTACTCTCTGTCTTGCCGCGTACTTTCGTACTGGTCCCGTCAATGCGTTTTATCAAAATGTCCGTTTATGGTTCTCATGTAATGTAAGCATACCACGCGTCCCCTGGCATTGCAAAGGGAAAAGCGCCGAAATGGCGCAACCATCGCTTCTTTTGGTTTCATTCACGTTCGGCTTGCGATTCAACCCAGGCACCATTATGATGAGATTTAAGCAAAGTGAAGCCTACGAAAAGGCGGTGTGAAAAGCAAGTGAGTCTACAGTCCAGTCATTGGCGGATCGCCATGATTCAATGCGATGTCGCCTTAGGGGAACCCGAAGTGAACCGGACCAAGTTCGAGGAGGCAATGGAACGAGCAGCTCACGCTGCAGAGAAACCAGACGTCATCCTGCTGCCGGAGCTGTGGAATACGGGATACGCCTTGACGGAAATTGGCCGGTTGGCTGATCCGGTGGGACAGCACAACCGGGCATGGCTGTCTGCCTTCGCCCGGCGTCATGGGATCCATATCATTGGCGGCTCGATTGCCGAAAATCGCAGCGGTCAAGTCTACAATACGATGCTGGTCTTTGACCGCAACGGGGATGAGGTGGCCGCATACTCTAAAATTCATCTGTTTCGACTGATGGAAGAGGAGAAGTATCTGCAACCGGGAGAACGGAGCGCGACGTTTGAGCTGGATGGCGTGACGGCCGGGGCAGCCATCTGTTACGATATCCGCTTCCCAGAGCTGACCCGCAGCTTGGCGTTACGCGGGGCGAAGCTGCTGTTTGTGGCGGCGGAATGGCCGATCCCGCGGCTTAACCACTGGCGTACGCTGCTCACTGCGCGGGCGATCGAAAATCAAATGTACGTCATCGCCTGCAACCGGACGGGGAAAAGTGGCGGCGATGAGTTTTTCGGCCATTCGATGATCATCGACCCCTGGGGGGAGATCGTGGCTGAGGGCGGCGAAGCAGAGGAAGTGGTCATCGCCAGCATTGACCTGACGTTGGTTGATCAAGTCCGCCGCCGGATTCCCGTCTTCGACGACCGCCGTCCGCAAGCTTATGATTGATGTGACGTTTGGCGTTCCTTCATCGTCTTTTTAAACGTCTCGATAAAAGCCTCCGCAGCTTTGGACAGATAACGTCCTTTGCGGTAGGCGATCACTAGCGTCCGGCTTGGGGCTGGAGCGGCGAGAGGTAGATACGCCGGGATCAACTCGCTGCGTTTCGCTCGGGCGATAAACCGCGGCACCAGTGTAATGCCCATCCCGGCGGCTACCAGCGATTGTACGGTTTCGATATTGTTGCTCTCAAAGACGACATTCGGCTCGAACCCGGCCTCCCGGCATAGGTCGGCAGTCATTTTACGGAAGCCCTGGCCTTTTTTGAGCACGATAAACGGTTCGTTTTCCAGTTGCTTCATCTGAACACCCTGTTCTAATACCCCGGGCAATTTCGTCAGCGGATGGTCCGGAGGAACTGCCAAATCGATGATCTCTTCACCAACCGGTTCGTAAGAGAGCGTGGGCTCCTGCAACGGCAGGGACAGCAGGCTGAGGTCAGTACCGCCTTCGGCCGTCAGTTTCTCCAGGTTCAGGGACGTATCTTCCAACAGGGTCACTTGAATATTGGGGTAGCTCGCTTTAAACGCAGGAAGCACGTAAGGGAGCAGGTGAGAGCCGGTAATCGGCATACTGCCGACCACAACGCGGCCTGCTCTGAGCTGGGAAATGTCGTCCATTTCCTGACGGAGCTGGGCGACGGCGTCCATGATTTTTTGGGCGTGCGCAATAAAGCTGGCACCGGCATAGGTTAGCTCAACCGTACTCGTATTGCGCTGGAACAGCTTCACCCCGAGCTCCTGTTCCAGCTTGGACAGCTGCTGGCTGAGTGATGGCTGAGCGATGTGGAGCTTGTCGGCGGCCCGGGAGAAGTTCTTTTCCTCGGCGATCTTTATAGTGTATAGAAGTTGACGAAGTTCCATAGCATTAACCCCTTTGGTTCATTAAGGAATAAACCTTCTTGATCTTATAAGTATAACCTATAAGTACACTATAACATATAGATATTTGTATTGGTATGTGACTTGCCTTTATAATAAGAGACAAACATCAAGAGTGTGGAGGTTTTTCGCTTGAAACGGAAAACATGGTGGAAAGAACTCGGCGGATGGGGCTTCTCCATCGTCCTAGGCTTTGTACTTAGCATGATTATCGGCATTTTTATCATTCAACCTTATAAAGTTGACGGTCATTCGATGGAACCAACCTTGACGGACAATCAACGCATTTACGCTTGGAAGTTTACGCATGTGTTGGAGAAGCTGCCGGCTTATGGCGACATCGTCATCATCGACAGCCGGGTAGACCGGAGCCGTACGTTCTGGGACGACGTGAAGGAGCATCCGATCATCACTTGGCTTTCCGGTAGGGAAGAGGACGATGTTTTCTATGTCAAACGCGTGATCGGCTTGCCGGGTGATACGATTGAAGTGAAGGATGGACATGTGTTCCGCAATGGGCAACAGCTGGAGGAACCTTACATCAAGGAGCAGATGGATCCCAGTGCGGCGCAGATATGGCATGTACCGGAGAACCACGTATTTGTGATGGGGGATAACCGGAACAACAGTAATGACAGCCGCAGCATCGGACCGGTACCGCTGGATCATGTGATGGGGATCGATTCGTTTTAAGCTTGGGTAGAAATGGAGCAAACCACGCTGGGAAGTTTCTCGGACGGGTTGCTCTTTTTTTTGGTTGGAACAAGGGTATAGGTTTTGTCTATCAACCATATTGCTTACAAGTCTTGGACGATGGAAGGATCCGGCCGTTAAAATAGGAGGCAATTCTAAGAAGGGGGTGCTGTGATGCTCCATTCGGTTGTATCGACGCTGTTAGGCGTTCTGGTGCCGCTGGCGATTCCGGTTGCCGCCGGGGCGATATTGGCCCGGTTTCGCGCCTGGGACACGAAGCCGCTGCTTACGTTGTATTTGTACGTGCTAAGTCCGGCTATAATCTTTGACACGCTGCGGGGTGCCCATATCTCCACGGATGAGCTGTACAGCACAATCGGCTTCGCCCTGGTGAATCTGCTGTTTATGTGGGGCATTGCCCAAGGGATCGGGAAGATCGCCCGTCTGGATCCGGCGGAGCAGGCCGGTTTGACACTGATCTCCACCTTAACGAACAGCGCCAATTACGGACTGCCGCTCGTGCTGCTGGCCTTTGGCCAACTGGGTCTAGATAAAGCTTCCGTATACGTCATCACGCAAATGATCATTGTGAATACGGCAGGCGTTTATTTTGCGGCACGTTCCCAGTTTTCAGTTCAAAATGCAGTCAAATCGGTGTTTACCCTGCCAGCAGTGTATGCGGCGGCGCTGGCTGTATTTCTAAAATGCTTTGGGCTTCACCTGACAGCCGGGTTGGAGCAAGGGATAGGCATGGTCGCGGACGCTTATTCGCCGGTGGTGCTGACGATCTTAGGCGCGCAAATGATCAAGGTTGGCCGGGCGGAGGCGAAGCAGGTTAAGCCTGCCGGATTCTGGACGGGCACGGCCATTCGCTTGCTACTAGCACCGTTTGTGGCTCTTGTAACATTAAAGCTGCTGGGCATTTCGGGTCTGTTGTTTTCAGTCTTGTTCATTCAAGCCTGTATGCCGGTTGCGGTGAATGCCGTTGTGCTGGCCGAGCGATTTGATGCCGCCTCGGGTCTAGTGTCAAAATGTATCGTATGGACGACCCTCGCTTCCTTTTTGACGCTCCCCGCATTGATCGTGCTCGTCCAGTAAGGAACAGATCGAGCTCTGTACGCATCCGCTCTCGTTCGAGACTGTCTCGGGTTAGAATTGCCGCCGTCAAATTTCTATCTCCAGATAGAGATAGGCTATGATAAGGTAAAGACATCCAACGTTTGGAGGTCACGTTTCGATGTCCATGGGAAAAAGCACAATTCTCCTTCGACCTGCTGTCATCAGCGTGGTTATCTTAATTTCCATGTTTTCGGCCGGGCTGTTTGACGGAACCCCGTCTCAAAGTGCCTTAAACGGGCTGATTTGGCTGAGTTATGCCTGCATCCTGTTCCTTCCGAAATCCCAATGGACTCCCAAGCATGCCTGGGCGGCATTGGGTCTGCTTGTTGTGATTACGGGGATGAATTTTGTCTGGTATCAGGATTGGGAGTTGGTCTACTTCCTCATTTTCGTCGTGTTTTATGCACTGTTCCGCTTGATTATGCCGAAGCCGCTGTGGCCTGCTATCCTGACGCTGTTGATTACGGCCGTTCTATTCATCCATTATGGCGCCTTAAATCTGCCTGAGATCATGAGCTATATCTCGCTTGCGATCTTTCTGTACTCTGTTATTCGCCGTCGGATGTTGCGTCAAGAAATGCATGAGCAAAATCTCCGTCATATTGCAGAGCTGCGGAAGGCGTATGATGAATTGCAGGAGGCTTCCGTAACCTCGATGCGGTTTGCGATCTTGGAGGAGCGTACGCGCATCGCCAGAGATATTCATGATTCCGTCGGCCACAGCCTCACGTCCTTGATCGTCCAACTCCAAGCGCTGCGGTTCATGGTCCGGCAGGATCCTGAACGATCGGAACAAACGATTGATGAGATGTTGGTCGTCGCACGTCAGGGTCTTCAAGATATCCGCAACTCCGTTCATGCGCTGGCGGATGACTCCTCGTTCTCCGGCAAATCTGCCTTAAACGCCCTTCTGTCACGGCTGGAAGCTTCCTCCGGAATTCGGTGCGTGATGGATGACGAGCTGCCAGATGAGGATTTGGGAGACAAAGTCTACGGGATTCTGTTTAAAATATTACAAGAAGCCAGCACCAATGTGGTACGCCATGCGGAAGCCACCGAGGTGGAAGTCCGTCTATGGAAGGAGATGGATCAGGTCGTGATGCGCATTCGGGATAACGGCAAGCTGCCAGTCGGGCAGCCCATCACCGAAGGGTTTGGGATAAAAACGATGCGAACTCGGGTGGAGGAGATCGGCGGAAGTTTGCAGGTTGCGGCACATGAACCAAGCGGCTTGGAGATTGTGGCCAAACTCCCGGTGTTGAGCGAGCCAAACCAACAGGATACGGAAGGAAAGGAGGAGGCTCATGACGGAAGCAAACCGGATTAAAGTGATGCTCGTTGACGATCAGAACATGATTCGCCAAGGCTTTGGCTATATTCTCAGCTTGCAGCCTGATCTGCAGATCGTTGGTGAAGCGGGAAACGGAAACGATGCGGTCAAAATGGCGGAGGAGCTGCGTCCGGATGTCATTCTGATGGATGTACAGATGCCGTTCATGGACGGAATTGAAGCGACAAAGCGAATCATGGCGCAGCAAACAGGGGTTAAAATCGTGATTTTGACGACGTTTGATGATCAGGACTATGTGCTAGAAGGGATTCGTGCCGGCGCTGTCGGCTACCTATTAAAAGATGCGGAAGCAAGCGACATGATTGAAGCGATCCGGGCAGCTTATCGGGGAGAAGCCATCTATAAGACGAAACTTGCCTCCGGCGCCTTGCAGGAAGCGATAGCCTCTGCATCACTGTCCGCTCCTGATAATGTACTGCAAGTGAAGTTGCTGGAGCCGTTGACTGAGCGCGAACAGGAGATTCTCCAGGAGATGGCCTATGGACTTCGTAATGAGCAAATAGCGGCCAAGTTGTTTATTACCGAAGGGACGGTAAAATCCCATGTCCACCGGATCTTGCAGAAGTTTGGCTGCGAGGATCGGACGCAGGTGGTTGTGATGGCGCTGCGGGGCGGGTTGGTGAAGTAGCCAGCCGCCTTTTGTGCCACTTATAAGCTAAACCTATTGCGTTTATAGATATTATATCTTGGAACAATTAACACGATCATGTTATATTGGATTCAACATTCAAGGCCGGAGGGCGCAGCAAACCGCCCTTTCGCCTTGATCACGTGTACGAATCCTTCTGTGGGGTGATTAATCATGAGCAGCAAAAAGACAATGTACGAGAAAATCTGGGATAACCATGTTATTTATCAAGAGGAAGGCAAACCGAGCATTCTCTATATCGATTTGCACCTCGTTCACGAGGTGACTTCACCGCAGGCATTTGAGGGTCTTCGCCTTAGCGGACGCAAAGTGCGCCGTCCTGAATTGACCTTCGCTACGATGGACCATAACGTCCCAACCAAAGACCGTTATAACATTACCGACCCGATTTCGAAGCAGCAGATTGATACGCTGGCCAAGAACTGCCGCGATTTTGGCATCACCTTGTATGACCTCGATACGATTGACCAAGGCGTCGTGCACGTTATGGGGCCGGAGCTGGGCCTGACGCATCCGGGCAAAACGATCGTTTGCGGCGACAGCCATACGTCCACACACGGTGCGTTTGGTGCACTTGCTTTCGGGATTGGTACGAGTGAAGTTGAACACGTACTGGCAACCCAATGCTTGCAGCAGGCGAAAGCGAAGACGCTGGAAGTTCGTTTTGTGGGCAAACGCAAACCAGGGGTAACGGCAAAGGATATGATCCTCGGTGTCATCGCCAAGTACGGCACGGACTTCGCCACCGGCTATGTTATTGAGTATACAGGTGAAGCGATCCGCGAGCTGTCCATGGAAGAGCGGATGACGATTTGTAATATGTCGATTGAAGCTGGAGCAAGAGCAGGCTTGATTGCACCGGACGAAACGACGTTTAATTACCTGCGGGGTCGCGAGCATGTGCCGCAAGGAGCTGCATTCGACCAAGCCGTGGAAGAGTGGAAGAAGCTGGCTACCGATGAAGGTGCAACTTATGATCGCGTCGTCGAATTCGATGTGGATTCGCTGATTCCGCAAGTTACCTGGGGAACGAGCCCGGGGATGGGGACGGGGATCAACGGTGTGGTGCCGAATCCAGCTGATTTCGAGAATGAGAATGAACGCAAAGCCGCTGAGAAAGCGCTGGAATACATGGGCTTGACCCCAGGGACGCCGATGACGGATATCGCAATTGATTACGTCTTTATCGGTTCCTGTACAAACGGCCGGATCGAAGACCTGCGTGCAGCAGCGGAAATCGCGAAAGGCTACAAGGTTTCCGACAAAGTTACGGCGATCGTCGTTCCAGGTTCGGGCCGCGTGAAGCTGCAAGCCGAGAAAGAAGGTCTGGACAAAATCTTCAAAGAAGCTGGCTTCGAATGGCGTGATGCAGGTTGCAGTATGTGTCTGGCCATGAACCCTGACGTCTTGCAGCCGGGGCAACGTTGTGCTTCGACCTCCAACCGTAACTTTGAAGGACGGCAAGGGCGCGGCGGCAGAACCCATCTGGTTTCTCCAGCGATGGCGGCAGCAGCGGCGATCAAAGGTCATTTCGTCGACGTGCGCGAATGGGAAATCAAGAGTGAAGTCCTGAGCTAATCAAGGGAAAAGGGGAGAATCGACGATGGAAGCATTTGTAAAACATACTGGGATCGTAGGTCCAGTGGACCGTGTCAACGTAGATACCGATGCAATTATACCTAAACAATTTCTGAAACGGATTGAGCGTTCTGGATTTGGTCAGTTTCTGTTCTATGAATGGCGGTTTGACACGGAAGGGAACCCGAATCCTGAGTTCGAATTGAACAAACCGCGCTACGCTGGTGCGTCCATTCTGATTTCACGCGTGAACTTCGGGTGCGGTTCTTCGCGGGAGCATGCACCATGGGCCATTTTGGATTACGGATTCCGTTGTGTAATTGCACCGTCCTTTGCGGATATTTTCTATAACAACTGCTTTAAGAACGGCATCCTGCCGATCAAGCTGTCGGAAGAACAAGTGGAGGAACTGTTCCAGCGCACAGCTGCCCATGAGGGATACAAACTGACGGTGGATCTGGAGCAAAAAACGATCACCGACGAGTATGGTTTGAACATCAGCTTTGATTTGGATGAGCACCGCCGTCAGTTTTTGCTGCAAGGCTTGGACGATATCGGTTTGACGCTCCAGCACGAAGATTTGATTGCGGCATACGAGAAGAAGAAATTTGCGCATTTGGCTTAAACCGTCTGAACTTGGCGGGAAGTCCCGGCTGCGAGATGCAGCTGGGGCTTTTTTTGTCAATCTATGAAAATATAAGTCTATCAGCCCAGAGTATTTTCTGATATTATGGAAGTAATTAGCAACGTTTTAGGAATGTTGGCGTTTACAATGCTCACTGGATCCTCGTCTGGTGGCGTATCCGGCAACAAGATTCTTGATTCGGCAAAATACGAGGGTGGGGTAGGGATTTACGGATGAAGAAACTCGGCTTAATGATGTTTATGTTGGTTGGTTTGCTGGTGTTTCCGGGATTGGCGAACAACGCCTACGCTGCCTCGGCGGAGGCAGCCGGAACCCATATTGTGCTGGACGGCCAGGAGCTCGAACAGCCTGCCGGTGCCCAAGCGGGGATCGTGGGAGGCAACGTAATGGTGCCGCTGCGCGTCGTTGCCGAAGGTTTGGGTTACCAAGTTGGCTGGGAGAAGCAGAGCGGCACGATTACGATCTCCCAAGAGGGAACCGAACTGAAGCTTACGCTGGGCCAAGACACCGCTTATGTTGACGGTCAGCTGGTGAAGCTGAGTTCTGCTCCATTTCTGCAGGGAGATTCAACGCTGGTTCCGCTGCGTTTTGTAGGGGAACAGATGGGGATGAAGGTGAGCTGGGACAATCTTACGAAGTCCGCTTACTTAACGAGTCCTGCAGGAGGTACTGCCTCCGGTGTTGTTCCGGGGACGGCGAGTCAAGCTCCAGGGTCGGAGACTCCAAACTCCGTTCCGGGAGGGCAGCCTGCGGCAGGGGATAACTATACATACGACCCGGGAGCTTCAACGGGGAACCAAGCCGAGGGCCCAATCGCGTTGATCCAAGGTATCAGCTTTAGCGAAAACCGTCTAATGTTTGCCGTTTCCGGCAGCGTGACCCCAAACGTATTTAAAATGAGCGGTCCTGAGCGGCTCGTCATTGATGTTCCCAACGCCGACTTTGCTCCAACTTTTGGGGATGTTCATCCTTTGGACGCAGGTCGGAACGGTCAATTTGCCGTCAGCGATTATCCGGACGTCTCCCAGATCCGGTATTCGCTGTTTAGCCAATCGCCGTCAACGGTTCGGATTGTCATCGATTTGAACCGGAGCGTAGATTTTAAGGTCACGAACCTTGATGATGGGCTTGTAACCGTTGATTTGACCGTGGCTGCAGACGTACCTAGCACCAATACGGTGGCAGGCGGCCGGCCGCTGGTTGTGATCGATGCAGGTCATGGCGGCAGCCAGCCTGGGGCGATCAGTGTCACGAAGAAACAGGAGAAGGAGTTTACACTGGCTGTGGCGCTGAAAGTCGAAGCGTTGCTCCGACAGGAAGCGGGTTTAGAGGTCATCCTGACCCGTATGACGGACGTCACCATGACGCTCCAGGATCGGGTGAAGGTAGCCAATGATCAAGGGGCTGCGGTGTTCGTATCGATTCATGGTAACAGTATCGATCCGCCAAGCAACCCTAGCGGTACAGAAACGTATTACACTCGAGACGAGAGCATTCCGCTTGCGAATGTCATGCACCAGCATTTGGTGAAGGCAACGGGCTTAAAAGATCGCGGCGTTAGAAAGAGTAGCCTGCATGTCACACGGGAAACGAAGATGCCAGCCGTGCTGCTTGAGGTCGGTTATCTGAGTAATAAGACCGATGCCGAATTAATGTACACGGAGGAGTTTCAACAACGTGTGGCAGAAGGGATTGTCGCGGGTATTAAAGAATATCTGGGCTTATGATCGATAAGATATGACAAGGAGGGAAGCGGCATGAAGAGAAAAGTGGCGGTATTGCTGGCTTTGGTGGCCATGCTGGGGGTTGCTGCAGGATGCGGTAACAAGCCGACGGCTTCACCTCCGGAGAATGAGCATCAGAGGGAAGCTGCGCTAAGCAGCGGTGCGCAGCAAGGTGAAACTCAGATGCAAGAGGTGCAGGGGCCGGTGAACGGTACTGATGAATCGGGGGATCCCCAAACCGATGCACAAGCGGGGGCGGAGAAGCTGACTATCCAGGTTTATTTGACAGATGATGATATGTTGGAGCTGAAGCAGACGCCGCGTGAGATTGAATTTACAGCGGATCAGAGCAAATATGAAAGCGCCTTTGAGGCGCTGCAAACTGCAGAAGACGGTCTGCTCTCCCTTTGGGAGAAGGTGGTTCTAAATACGGTGAAGTTCGACTCGGAGAGCGGGCAGTTAGCGATCGATATTCACTTGCCGGACGAAGCACGTCTTGGCGCGGGCGGGGAGTCGCTGGCGATCGAAGCGCTGAAGAACACAATGTTTCAGTTTGAGGAAGTCCAGCAAATCGAGTTGACGGTGGATGGTCAGCAAGTCGAATCACTGATGGGTCACGTGGACCTGGAGCATCCGATGAACCGCTAAGTACATCATCTACGAAGTGCAGATAAAGATGACGGGCAGCAGCAGACTATACCAGCCCAGCAAATCCGAATGCGGATTTGCTGGGCTGTTTTTTGCTTCAAGCTTATAGGTCCTAGCCGCAAATGAGATAACTTACCTCTCATAAAGCGTTAGAATCGCGAAGCATCCGTTTTGACGCTTGCCAGCGAGCTTATTTGCGCCAAATGGCCCCATTTGGAGGGGGAAACGGGCAAATAAGCTTTCGCATAAGCGTTAGAATCGCAACGCCTCCGTTTTGGGCCTAATAGCGTTGCTGGCAAGCGTTAGAGCACAGGTTGGCCATTGCGCCTAACTGCGCCAACCTGCTACTAATTGGCCAGTGACGTGTGCATCTCCGGCTAACGCTTGCCACAGCGCTTATTTGGG
>NZ_JADQ01000087.1:0-12029 GCF_000518465.1 Paenibacillus sp. J14
GCTTGCCCACTCGCAAGCTGATCGGCAAGGAGCGTCGCGGGGCTCGTGTAAAGAAAACATTCGACACGGCCAAAACACCCGTTGCCCGGTTAATCGAATTGGGCGTGCTACGACCAGAACAAACCCAACGGTTACAGGCGTATCAGACTTCCCAAGATCCGCTTGCATTACACAATCAGTTGGAAGCGCTGCTTTCCCANCCCGTGACGNCTGCCTCCGCTACGCGCCCAGTGGAGGCTATGTAACAGCCTCCACTGGGTAACAAAATTACGTGAGTGAACCATTATCCTTCGGTAACATTTTTATATGAGTTGACACGCGTCCCCAGCCTACAAAAATCCCCCTTTTTCTTCCTGAGCTGCACCAGGGCCTATGTTCTCGTCCGAATAACCCCAAAAAAAGAACCGTCCCCTGATAGGGCGGCCCTTGACCTCTCTTCTTCTTCATCTATTTGTTATGTAAATGCCACTCTTCTAAATAAGAGCGATCTCCGGCTAAAAAACGCCGAACTTCATCAATCGAGACCCCCTCCTCCTTTGCCATGGCAAGTAAAATCACCCATTCCGGGTCAACGTTGCCGGGGTCATAAGAAATAACCTGGGCGGATTTCTTCAACAACAATCTCCTCCTAAGATCATTTGGTTTTGTCCCAGGCAGTCCAGCCATCTTAGTATTCCTACCTTAGATCTGAGACTTTGCGCCCCTGCTTTTCAGCAGGTTTACCCTTATCTGGTGCTTCTGAGCTAATGCATCTCCTTAGTTAGTAAGCATCTTGCTAATTATTATAGCGTCTAAAATTTGAAAAGTATGTCATTCTACGTAAATTCACCAACCCGTTTTCGTCGAAAAAGATAGCTTATTTTGTTTAATCCCGAACCCTCTTGTCAGATTGGGCCAAATTTCGACACTGATCAAGAGCTAGACATTGTTTCTTATAGAGAACATAAACTGTGAAAACGGATGGAAATTACTAGATTTTCTCAGGAAAAGAAAGATAATTGTTCCTAATTAAGAACAAATTGCTGGATTT
This sequence comes from Paenibacillus sp. J14, assembly GCF_000518465.1. Classification (NCBI taxonomy): domain Bacteria; kingdom Bacillati; phylum Bacillota; class Bacilli; order Caryophanales; family Paenibacillaceae; genus Paenibacillus; species Paenibacillus sp. J14. The sequence continues at coordinate 1,031 of NZ_JADQ01000087.1, forward strand.
TCGCCTTTCCTATCCTTAAACATTTCGGGTATATTCGAATCACAGCATCCGTTCTCAATAACGAAATTAATAGCGAACAACAGGAAGTAATCCGAATTGATTTTCTCGACTCTGCACTTATGGACCCGCCAGGTTGACACAAGCTTTGGCGAATTCACCAACGTACGCGAGGATCACACGGAAATGAAGCCTGCCGATTCTGTCCGAGCCGAAGGATGGGGAGGACGACGTTGGCGTGAGAGAACGCGATTCCTTCGGAAGTAGGTGAAAATCATGCGCAATCGTAAATGGTTAGGCAACGCGCTGACGTTCCTAATGGCGGTGGCCTTCTTTACCGTGGCGGGCTCAGTGGTACTCTCAAAGGTTTTCGGTAGCGAATCGACCATCTACGGTTATCAGCTGAGCACAGTTCTGTCCGACTCGATGGACCCTGTCATCCCAAGAGGTTCCATCGTGATCATTCAACCGGGCGGAGATATGACCCGTTTTGACGTCAGCGACGTCATCACCTTTCAGTCCAGGCATAACAAGCGGATAACCCACCGGATTGTTGAGGTGACACAGGACGAACACAGCGGCCAGGTGCTGTATCGGACAAAAGGCGATAATAACCATACTGCCGATGTGGAATTGGTACACCCTGCGCATGTAACCGGCGTATATACCGGATTAAACTTACCGTACGCGGGCTATATTTTAAGTTTTGCCGAATCGAAAGCAGGGAAGGTCACCCTGTTGATCCTCCCAGGAGTCCTCTTATTTCTTTATACGGTTGTTGTCCTGTGGAAAGCGATCGCCAGACTAGAAGATGAAAAACCGGAAGTGCATCATTTGCAGTCGGACGCGAAGTCCCCAACTAGAATTGACGCATCAAAGCAAGCCGAACAAGGAGAAATGTAACGTTGAACATCCGACTTAACACCTTTGTCCGATATCATTTATTCTGATATAATGACATCAAAAAATATTTTTCTGATAGAAGGGCGACGGCTACATGGCAGAACATATAGGCGAGCGTATTCAGAAACTACGGCAAGACCGAGGGTACTCCTTGTCCGAGCTGGCGGAGAAGGCGGATGTGGCGAAATCCTACCTCAGCAACGTGGAGCGTAATATTCAATCGAATCCCTCGATTTCCTTCATCCAGAAGATAGCCGACGCTCTCAACGTCTCGATCAACCTGCTATTGTACGGCGACCGCCCCGCACCGGAATTACTTGATCCGGAATGGTCGGAGTTGGTGCAGGAAGCGATGACTTCGGGCGTCAGCAAGAAGGAATTTAAGGATTTCCTTGAATATCAGAAATGGAAGCGAAGCCAGCAGGAATAACGATACAACTAGTAAATGTACACAGAGAAAAAGCGCGAGACCTCAGAGGTATCCCCGAGGCACTCGCGCTTTTGTTTAAAACATTTTGTATCCGCCTAGCCGCAGCTTTCGAATCGTCCAACCGCTCAGGATCGCCCCGCACAGCCCGGCGAATGCCGTCAAATAATCGACCAGCCGGAACGATGCCAGATAGGTCCCGAAGCTCTGTTCATGGTCCCACAGCGTATAGACCACAACCGGCAAAATGACGATGATAAAGACGTACGCCGGAAACCAGGTTGTTTTCATTAACATATTCAAAATGAAACCGATGCCGAACATCATCACGAAGAAGAGAACCATCAGCACCAGTACGATGAGCCAACCCATCGACTCTTCCCCCACCCTTCTATAGGTCATTCAAAAAGGCATCTTTCGATCACGAAGCGGTCAATGAAGGTATGCAGCGTCCAAACTTTTTTCGAATCTTCATTGACTATAAAGTAAATCACACTTCATCAAGCTAGTAGTAAGTTTACTAGATATTATGTAACGAAGCAATGAACTTTACATGAAAAATAAGTGAATCGATTTGCTCCGTTTAGGCTCCATGCGATACAATAAGATACGTATTGGCAATTCGTAAATGAGGATCAGAATGAATCTAGGAGTGATTATACATGAACGAAGCTACTCTGACCTTAGAAGGTTGGTATGCGCTTCACGATTTCCGCACGATCGATTGGACCGCCTGGAAAGCGGCAGATGACGAAGAACGCGCCGGGGCCCTGGAGGAGCTGCATACGTTCCTGAAAGAATGGGATTTGATGGAGGAATCCAAAACGGGCAGCACTGCGGTGTATTCGATCGTCGGACAGAAAGCCGACCTCGTGTTCATGCACCTGCGCGAAAGCCTGGAAGAGTTGAACGCTTTGGAGACGGCCTTTAACAAAACAACTTTTGCTGAATATACGACCAAAGCCTACTCCTACGTCAGCGTTGTAGAACTTAGCAATTATCTCGCATCCGGCGGCGGTGACCCGAAGGCAAATCCAGAAGTGATGGCCCGTCTGCAGCCGATCCTCCCGAAGACGAACCATATCTGCTTCTATCCCATGAACAAAAAGCGGGAACTCTCCGACAACTGGTACATGCTGACGATGGAACAGCGCCGCGAAATGATGCGCAGCCATGGCCTGATCGGCCGCAGCTATGCCGGCAAAGTGAAGCAGATCATCACCGGTTCCGTAGGGCTCGACGATTGGGAATGGGGCGTAACTCTATTCGCCGACGATGCCCTGCAATTTAAGAAGCTGGTGTATGAAATGCGGTTTGACGAAGTCAGCGCACGTTTTGGCGAGTTTGGTGCTTTTTACGTCGGCAATCTGCTGAATGCAGAGCGTTTGGACGAGATGTTGAAAGTGTAATTCCATATCGATAAAAAAGTAGGGTGTGCCGCCTCGTGCGACACACCCTTTCTTATTCTTTTAATCTTCCGCCTCTGCCTCCATCGACTTCAGGAACTCCGCCGTCGCCCGATCGCGTTCCCGGCTCTTCTCCTTCAGCCGTTCGATGGCTGGCTGGATCAGAAGGTCCACTTCCTTCTGCACCGTATAAGCCAAATCGTAACGCTGCTGCGATTCCAGGTAAGATCCCACTTCCATCAAGGCGTTATAGCGATCCAGCTCATCCCGCGTGAGCAGCCCTCGAACCTGTACGCTGCAGTGACGCATCTTAGAAGAATCTTCCTTTCTTCAACACCAGCGGAATCCCGCCGATAATGAACAGATAACGCATATCCACCAGCTTCTTCAATTGGGCTGCAACCCAACCTTTATATTTCTTCCCAAATGCGCTGGCGATCGCTTCCCCTTTACCCAGCGAAGCTACGGTTCCTTTATTGCTGAACACAAATTTCTTAAGCTCTTTGCCGCGAATGGCCGCCACCACGTTTTGCGCACAGGTAACTCCTTGCTGCATGGCAATTTGGGCCGTAGGCGGGTATGGGCGCCCTTCCGGATTAAACATCAGCGAATTGTCCCCGATGATAAAGACATGATCATGACCAGGTGCACGCAAATAATCGTCGACCTTCACGCGACCGCGCGCGGTCTCGAAACCTGCCGCTTCAATGAGACGGTTCCCGCGGATCCCGCCGGTCCAAATAACGGTTTGCGACTTAATTTCCTCTCCCGTGGCCAAAATAACACCATCCGGCGTGCATTCCTTGATCGCTACGCCAATCTTGAACTGTACACCCTTCTTCTTCAGTACGTCCATCGCATATTCAACCAACTCCGGATCAAAGCCCGGCAGAACTGTTGGTGCAGCTTCTACGTTGTACACGTTAACAAGATTTGGATCAACGTCGTACTCCTTGCACAGCTGCGGAATCCGGTCAGCCAGCTCGGCAACGAATTCAATGCCGCTGAAACCCGCACCGCCAACAACGAAGTTCAAACGGTCAGTCCGGCTTTCGTCCATTTTATATAGGGCAAATTGATATTCGATATGCTGGCGAATCAAGCGCACGGAATTGATGCTGCGGATCGTCATTGCATATTCCGTCAGGCCCGGGATACCAAAGGATTCCGGTTCGCCGCCCAGCGCGATCACCAGATAATCATATGAAAGGGTTCCGTCCTGCAGCACGACCTTCTTGTCGGCCAGACGAATCTCCTGCACATTCGATTTCACAAGATCGATTTTAAATTCGTCAATTAATTTGGATATGGCCACTCGGGTATGTTCAATGGAGTCCGTCCCGGCTGCCGGCATATGCAGATGCGTCGTGAAGTAGTGATAATCATGCCGATTCACCAGAGTGACGTCCGCTTCATTGTAGTTCAACTCTTTCTGCAGCCGCTGCGCGGTAAGAATGCCGCCATAACCCGCACCAAGAATCACTATTTTGGGTATGGTACTCATGTATTTTTCTCCTTCCAATATTACGCACTCTATATTTGATTTAAAGCCAATAACGCAATGTGAAAATTAACACATAAAAAACCACTCTGTACCAACTCAAACCGTTTCAGTCATCCACACATTTGGTCAATCCAGAGACATTTGTCACATTTTAGTACTAGTTTAAACCTTATTTGTAGGATGAGCAAAAGTCTTCTGTCGTATAATCATAAATGTACTTTTTTCGTCACAAATATGAATGCATACATTTGAATGATATCGGCTTTTGCCTAAAAGATCAAGTCTTATTTTACCCGTAATTATAGGACTTTCAACGGATTATATTCCAGATTTTCGACACTTTTCATCTTGCCTTTCCAAACCAGGGATTCGACCATTATAATAAAGTAGAATTGACATTTTAGTTATAGAGAAAAAAGAAACCATCTGGAGGTGTTTGACACGTGTCAACCCAAAATAACGCCGAATTCACAGACCTTCTGATTGTTGGTGGTGGACCGGCGGGTATGTTTGCCGCTTTTTACGGCGGAATGAGAAAAGCTTCTGTTAAACTGATTGAAAGTATGCCTCAGCTTGGGGGGCAAGTGGCTGCCCTTTACCCTGAGAAATATATTTATGACGTGGCTGGCTTTCCTAAAGTGACCGGGCAAGAGTTGATCAACAACTTGCATGAACAATTAAAGCTGTTCGAACCGGACGTACGTCTGGAGGAACGGGTGCTGCAAATTGAGAAGAAAGAAGAGCGCCATTTTGTGGTGACCACCGATAAGGGCGTTCACTATGCGCGTGCCATTATCATTACTGCTGGAGTTGGCGCGTTTGAACCTCGTCGTCTGGATCTTCCGAATGCCGCCCACTTCGAGCAAACGAACCTGCATTATTTCGTCAGCGATATGAACCGGTTCCGCGGCAAAAAAGTGTTGATCAGCGGCGGCGGCGACTCCGCAGTCGACTGGGCACTGATGCTGGAGCCGATCGCTGAGCAAGTGACGCTGATTCACCGCCGCGATAAATTCCGGGCGCATGAGCACAGCGTTGAGAAGCTGATGGCTTCCCGCGTCCAAGTCATTACCCCAACGGAAATCGCAGAGCTTCACGGTGACGATCGCATCGAACGCGTCACGCTGGCGCACGTTAAGACGAAGGAGACTCAAGAGATCGTTGTGGACGACGTGATCGTCAACTTCGGATTTGTCTCGTCGCTCGGACCGATCGCAGAATGGGGCCTTGAGATTGAAGGCAACGCTATTGTCGTCGATTCCCGGATGGAAAGCTCGATTCCAGGTATTTTTGCGGCCGGTGACATTACGACATATCCCGGCAAATTGGACCTGATTGCGGTCGGATTCGGCGAAGCACCGACAGCGGTCAACAACGCTAAGGTCTATATTGATCCAGAAGCGAAGTTGTCCCCAGGTCACAGCAGTAACTTGAAGCTGTAACCATAAGCAGTGAATCCACGTTCTTACATGTTCTAGTAAACAAAAGGGTATCTTACCTTTACGGAAGATCATATCGTAAAGGAGAGATACCCTTTGCCATATATATGCCCGTTATGCAACGGCTTAGCTTCATTAAACGCCACCTGCCCCGATTGCGGACACGTTCTAGAGAATGCTGGAAAAAGAGAAGATTACGCTGGGCCTTACAGCCCCTACGGATCCGCTGATCAGTATACCTCAGCCATCTCCGCGCGTATTCCTTCGGGCTGCGAACATGTCGTTCAGTGTCCGCATTGTCATGAAGCTTATATTTATCATGTCAACGCCTGGCGGGCGCCTTGATGGTTGGGGATAATTTTATCCTTCTTAAAGAAGTTAGCCAGGTTGTCCACAATTAGTGCAAAACGGACGGCGCGGCAAGCTCTAATTCGCGTTTGCGAATTTCTGCTAACAGCAGTGCGATAAACTCCCGATCCAACTGCAGTTCGGTTGCTTTCTGATAGGATTCGAGGAGCAACTCATCCGTTAACAGCGCCATTGATAACACATCCTTTCTAGTATTTTCCCCATCATAACAGGAAAAGTTTAGTAGAACAAGTGTTCTTGTTATCCACAAACCCTTGTGGAAATCCTGTGAATAACGTGTTAGTAAATATCGAAAACCGTTGAAAAAGCTAGTGGGATAATGTGGACAAAAGTTATTCACAGGACATCTGTTCCCATTTTTCTCCAAAAATTTTTTTATTTTCCGACAATCCGAGCTTATTGTGGCCGCGTATTTACCTCAAAAATCCAGATCTTTCCGTTCCGATCTACACCATAATCAAACCCAAGCTGCCCGATCCCCGGAAACCGAGCCTCCAGAATCTGTATGCTCATATTCGTTAACGTACGCATCTCCCGTTTCTTGCTGGCGGCAATTTTGCGGCCCAGGGACCGGCTGAGCCCCGCACGGGCACTAAGCATCGTCCCGCCCTTACACAAGTTGGTCACGAACAACCCAGGTCGGGCTAACCGGCCGACCATGGAGCGATAAACCCAAACTCCGTTCTCTTTCACGACCTTCACCCGATAGTCGATCGGGCGTCCGGCAATTCGGGCCAAATGAATCCCTTGCTGGATCATATACTTACGTCCGACCTTCACTCGGTTTAAGGAACGAAACATCGCTTCAAAGCTGGAAAACGTGCGTGTCCGGGACATATAGGTATAAGCATAAACTCCGCCTGCATAAGTTACCTTAATTACACCATACCCCCCGCCGCCGCGGAGGGGTTTAATGACGACCATGCCGAACTGATGCAGCATGCTTCTTAACGAATCGGCACTGTACAATCGGGTTTGCGGTATGTGGGCGGCCACGACCGCGTTGCTGAGAAGCGCTTCGGTCTTGAGCCACTTATTGGCCAATTGTCTCCCCGCCATGACACCATCCCCTTCCTCTCACTATACGGTATAGTACTCATTTGTAGATTCGTATTCTTGGATGATTGTCCAAGGCTTAAGCCCTTTCTCCGGTACGGCTGTCAGGCAGGGTCTTTCTATGCAAAGCGAGGGTTTTCGCGTATATTAAGGGGAGACGTTGGTCTATGACTAGCAGAGGAAGGAGAGTTCACAAGCTTTGAATACAGAAGGTTCTTCATTTGAGGCAGCTCTGTTCGAGGTCCTCTATTGGTTTGCCATGATCGCCATGTCGTTGGTACTGGCCGGCATTACCGTCGCATTGTTCCTCACGGGTATCAAAATGGCCAGAACAACGCGTAAAGGTCTCGGAATCGGCTGTATCGTCTTTTCTCTGGCAGCGGCCTGCATGGTCGTTATGATGGTAAATCGTCAATTTTTCTAAAGCAGGTCGGGAGCTCCTGACCGCACAGAAAAAGCTCGGAGCATCGCTTGTAGATCGCTTCCGGGCTTTTTTTCACAAAAAAATGGGAACCAAATCACATTTATGCGTATTACTACATAGAAATTATCGTGACTTGGGGATAGTAGAAAGATACAGGAGGTTCTATTGGCATGGGAAGTACGCAACCTTGGGGGGACCGATTCAAAAGGTTTTTTCTAAATAACCGTTTTGTGGTGTTTTTGCTCGTTGTCTTGCTAATTGGCTTGAATATATTGGTGTTCGCCCATATTCCGTTCGTGTTTAGACCTATTACGGTGTTGCTCAAAACGGTCTTGCTCCCGATTCTGCTTACCGGAGCGATCTATTATCTGCTCAATCCGCTGGTGGATTGGCTGGAAACGAAGCGCATCCGCCGAGTCTACACGATTACCGGGTTATATCTGTTTATCGCGGGGATCCTCACGGTGTTGATTATGACCGTGATCCCGTTGGTTCAGGAGCAGATTTTGAGTTTGATTGAAAATTTACCTCGATATACGGCGGAGGTGCAGCGACAGTTCGAAAGCTTGATCGGCAGCAACTTCTTCCATCAAGTCCAAGAGTCGACCGGCTTTAATCTGGACGATCTGTCCCACACATTATCGGAGCGAGGGACCGCTTTGCTGAACAACGCTTGGTCCGGCATCGGCGGCTTCCTTGGAGCCGTTAAGAACGTCGTGCTGGCCATCATCACCGTGCCGTTCATCTTATTCTATCTGTTGAAGGACGGCAAGAAGCTGCCGAAGTTCATCCTGCGTTACGTGCCCGTACGCTTCCGTGAACAGACGCACCATGTGATGACCGAGATGAACAACCAGATCAGCTCGTACATCCGCGGGCAAATTATCGTCAGCTTCTGCATCGGGGCGCTGATGTATGTCGGCTTCGTGATCATCGGCCTGGATTATTCGCTGACGCTGGCGATCATCGCCTCGTTCACGAGCATCGTTCCGTACCTTGGGCCGGCGATCGCGATCACCCCAGCGATCATCGTGGCCATCGTTACCTCGCCGATCATGCTGCTGAAGCTGATCGTCGTCTGGACGGTTGTCCAGCTCATCGAAGGCAAGTTCATTTCGCCGCAAATTATGGGCAAGACGTTACGCATTCATCCGATCACCATCATCTTCGTGATCCTCACTGCCGGCAATCTGTTTGGTGTACTGGGCGTGATCCTCGCCGTACCGGGCTACGCTGTGCTGAAGGTGATCTTCACCCATCTGTTCCAATGGTTCGAACGGCGTTCTCATTTGTATGAGGAACCGAATGCGACTGCCGCTGAGCAGGTTGAGCTCCCCGAGCCTCCGCCTGAATCGCAGTCATGAAAAAAGGACTCTTCCGATGGGAAGAGTCCTTAATTTGTATCCAATCAATCGCAAGGTTGCGGCGTGCCTTCCTCGTCCTTAAAGCGGAACGATTGCCCGCAGCCGCAGGTGGCGATGGCGTTCGGGTTGTGGATGGTGAAGCCGCCGCTCATGCCGGATTCCTTGAAGTCGATCTCTAGACCGTTCAAATAACGGATGCTGTCCTTATCCACAACGACTTTCAGCCCCTTGATGTCCATATAGACATCCTGTTCGCTCTCCTGATCATCCAGGCCCATTCCATAGGAAAAGCCGCTGCAACCGCCGGGATTCACTCCGACACGCAGGAACATATTAGGGGTTTCTTCTTGAGCTATCATATCTTTAATCCGCGCCATGGCGCTGTCGCTAATATTGATCATTATGCACTCACTCCTTTACGAAAAATTATACTCCTTCTCCTCCAATCGCTCAACAACTGTGATCTTTCTAGTTGCCAATCTTTATATCTTCACCCTCGGCTTATTGCCCGCTTGGAATGTGAGGTTTATAATAGGTAGGTAATTCATACTGTTAGGATACGAGGTATTTATGCAATTGGAAACGGAGGGAACGTCATGTTCACTGTAGTCACCCCAAACACCGACAAGAGAATGGCCGAAATTGTGGACAAAGTCCGCCAAGGCGAACGCCTCAACCTCGAAGACGGTGTCTATCTATATGAGAGCAATGATATATTGACGATTGGGCAATTAGCAAATGAAGTTAACCTGCGTAAGAACGGGAAAAAGGTATATTTTATCGAAAATATGAGCCTCTACTTCACGAACGTCTGCGAATCTCATTGTGCGTTTTGCAGCTTCCGCAAGGATCAAGGAGAAGAAGGGGCTTATACGCTTTCCGGGGAGGAAATGGTCGCTTACGTGAAGCAGCACATCACCCCGGGCGTCCGTGAGTTCCATATCGTAGGCGGGCACAACAACCACGTGCCGTTCCAATATTATGTGGACTCGCTCAAAGCGCTGAAAGAGAACTTCCCGCATGTGACCATCAAGGCGTATACGGCGGCGGAGATCGAATTCTTCACCCGGCTCAGCGGTTTGAGCACGAAGGAAGTGCTGATGCGGCTGCAAGAAGCCGGCCTTGAATCCTTAACCGGCGGCGGTGCGGAGATCTTGTCGGATCAATATCGGGAGAAGATGAAGGTGGAGAAAGCCAACGTCGACCAATATTTGGACGTCCATCGGACGGCGCACCAATTGGGAATGAAGACCCCAACGACGATGCTGTACGGCTCCATCGAATCCTACGAAGATCGCGTTCGTCATATGCTGCAAATCCGCGATCTGCAGGATGAAACCGGCGGGTTCCAAGTATTTATTCCGTTGTCCATGCAACCGCGTAATAAGAACGCCAGCATCATGCGCCGCAACTCGGCCTTTGAGGATCTCAAAGCGATCGCGATCAGCCGCTTGATGTTGGATAACATCCAGCACATCAAAGCTTACTTTATCAATATCGGCGTCCAGTTGACGCAGGTTGCCTTAGCCTTCGGGGCTTCGGACGTGCACGGCACGATTCTGAAGGAGCAAATCAGCCATGCGGCTGGTGCGCAAACTCCGGAAGGCTTAACGTTGAAAGAACTGATCTGGCTCGTCAAAGGGGCCGGACGCATACCGGTTGAACGGGATACGTTCTACAACGAACTGAAGGTCTACGAATAATACGTCAGGGAGTCCTATTCGTTACGGATGGGCCTCCCTTATTTTTTGCAAGATACGTTCGGCCAATTGGTCCGCATCTTCCCCCTCCACCTGCTCGCCGTCAACCAGCACATACGGAAACAAATAACACGTGCCGCAAGCGGTCAGGCAGCCGTACTCATAAATATCACAATCGACTTGCTCCTTCACTTTCCGAATCGCTTCGTCCGTGCCCAAACTGGCATTGTTCGTACAATATTCAAGGATCGGTTTCATCTTCCGTCCTCCCCATGAGATAGTGTAAAATCTCTGTGGGTGTAGGAATTGGAAAAAGCGGATATAGAAAAAGAGCTTCTCCCTTGGTAAAGTGATGTTTGACGCACAACACACCAAGAAGGAGGAAGCTCCTGTGAGCCACTTTACCACAA
>NZ_JADQ01000088.1:0-11508 GCF_000518465.1 Paenibacillus sp. J14
CGTTCTCCTCTTCCAGATCACGAAGGCGTTTCTGAAGATCTCTCATTGCTTTATCGTCGGCTTTCAGTTGCCCACTGCCTGGAAAGGCCTGTGCGCCGTCTTTCTTGTATTCCGCCATCCAACGATACAGGGTGTTGTCGCTGATCCCCAGTTCGCGGGCGACCTGCGCCACCGCTTTCCCTTCTTCCTGGATCATCTGAATCGTTTGCAGTTTAAATTCTTTATCGTATTTTTTCGTCATGGTAGCACCTCGAATTTGGATAGATTCATTTTACCCGATTCTCGGTTCTCCATGTCTACTTTTTAGTCTAGCAGCAGTTAATTTCTCCCTCACAACAACCATTCTTTAGCTAATTCTCTTACTTCATTTCTCAGTTCATTCATTATTTTAGTAACATCCTCTACTCCCAAAAAAGTCGATTGCCATATTACAGTATCTAATTCTATGGAGGTCGCCCACCAACAAGTCTCTATCCCTCTACGCGGATTTGGAAACAATACATGTTTTCCATCGTGTTCTACTACTGCATATCCTTCTCGCAATCCATAGAAACTGCGATGCACATATTCCGATCCAGATGAGTATAACCTGCTATGCATTAATTGCCTAAAAGGTTTACCCCCTTCTGATTCATCTACTTCTTGAGCTAGCTTTAATATCGTCTTAGTTGTATAATTCTTTGGGATCTTGCCTTCCCTGCAATTGAATAGCAGTCTTGCCTCATCATAACGTTGTTTTAATTTATTTAACTTCTCGCTACTGTAGTATTCTTCTTTAAGTATAGTATCTTTTATAGATAGAACTTCATTGGCTACTCCCCATTCATGCATTACCACTAACGCTATGTATTTTTGAAACTCTTCGTCGTCACAATTCCACAAATTCCATAAATGTAAATGTCCTTCATATAATACTCTTAACAACGTGAATGCATCAGAATAATGTGCATTCGAAATTAATGTTGATATTGAACTGAAAGTAAAAAACTGTGCCATACTTAACTCTGACAATATTATATGTCTTTGATTTGTATAGTCTTTATTGTTTTCAAGAATAGTAGAGTTTTGAAGAATATTCTCCCTAATCTTATCAATTAATATTAGCCACTTATCTACCATATCTTTTGTCGATTTTAATTGCTCTTCATTTATTACTTCTGGGGATTTCCAGAACATCATTATCAACATCCTTGCAAGAATTAATTTCGCCTAACGTTTCCGTGTTCACGACGTCCCACCACCTTAAGGCTGCGAAGCAGCCGGCCGCGATGCGGTTAGGTGGTGCGGATGTGTCCCGGCAATCACCTCTTCGACTTATCTCCCGGGACCGAGGCGGCTTGTCCGCCGATGCGTGAACACATTGTTATGAGATGTCAGCGCCTTCCTTGATTTACTTTCAAATGCATTACTTTACTAATAATTTTGGATGTCCTCTACACAATTATCACAGAGAGTTGCATAACCATCTTTAGAAAAACATAGATTAACACCGCATCGCATACACTCATCTATATCATCAAATTCCCACTCATCAGCGCAGTTGAAACAAATATATCCTTCATCTGTTCTTGTTACCGCTAGACCATAACGTCCAGTTGCTGGCGGGATTGCCTGTCCGAGAGTTGCTGAATATAATGACCGTATCACAGGAAAGGAAAAGGATGCCTCCCCTGTATGCGGGCCTGCTGCAACAGGCTCACGGGATGCATCCCCTACCCAACATGGTCATTGTAACAGAGTATGAGTTAGTTGAGAAGACACCCGGCGTTTTCAGTTAGATGTGCAGAATCGGTTCCTTCTCCCTGCTGCGGAGAAGCGCTCAGCGTCATCGGCAGTCGGAAGCGGAAGATCATGAGCGAGAGCGGAGATCATCGTCTGCTCGTCGTTCGCCGACTGCGCTGTGCGCAGTGCCGGAAGATCCATCACGAGCTTCCGGATTGCATCGTACCGTACAAACGGTACGAGTCGGCATGCATCGAGCAAGTCGTCTCGGCCCCCACTCAGCAGCCAACGGTAGCGGCAGATGACGCCACCTTAAGGCGTTGGAAGAGTTGGCTTCAGGAACAGACTACGTATTTGCTCGGCGCACTAAAATCCATCGCCATTCGCTTTCACAAGGACCCTGCGGAAGAATCGTCCGTCTCTCCTCAGACTGCACATCATCCTTTCGGACGTTACGTCGGGGACGCTCCCGGCTGGCTGGCGCGAATTGTCCGTCCGGTCGCAAATTCAAATTTATGGCTACATACCCGTTCTGCATTCTAGTCCGGCTAGGTGCTGCGGTAGACTCGTCTGGAAGTCTACCAAGCGAGGTGCAGAATGGATGAAAGATCAGAGAAAAGCAGAGGCCGTCGCATCGGAACGGATGCAGCTCCTTGCGCCGCTATTGGCGGAAGGGCTGGACACCGCCAGAGCCAGCCAAATCAAAAGGCAGATCTGCGAGCAGTCCGGGCTTTCCGAGCGGACGCTGCGTCGGTACTTGGCGAAGTACCGTCAGGAAGGCTTCGGGGGTCTGAGGCCCAGAGGCAAAGGACGTCAGCCATCGGAAGTGACGATTCCCCCGGAAGTACTGGAGCAGGCGATTCTGCTTCGCCGGGAGGTGCCTAGCCGAAGCGTAGCCCAGCTCATTCAGATTCTGGAGTGGGAAGGCCGCATCCAGCCCGGCCAGATCAAACGCAGCACGCTGCAGGAAAGATTGGCAGAGCGCGGTTACAGTACGCGTCATATGCGCATGTATGCCGAATCAGGCGTCGCCGCCCGCAGGTTCCAGCAGCGCCATCGGAATCGTCTGTGGCACTCGGACATCAAATACGGCCCGTACTTGCCCATTGGCCCCGGCGGCGCCATGAAGCAAGTGTTCCTGGTGACGTTCATCGACGACGCGACGCGTTTCGTGCTTCACGGACAGTTCTATCCGGTCATGGACAAGACCATCGTCGAGGATTGCTTCCGTCAGGCCATTCAGAAGTTCGGCGCTCCCGAGGCAGTCTATTTCGACAACGGCAAGCAATACAGAACGAAGTGGATGACGCGGGCTTGTTCCAAGCTCGGAATTCGGCTGCTGTTCGCCAAGCCCTACTCGCCGGAGGCTACGGGTAAAATTGAGCGATTTAATCGCGTGGTGGACGCGTTCTTAAGCGAGTCCGCGCTTGAGAAGCCGAAAACGCTCGAGCGGCTCAATGAATTGTTTGCCGTATGGCTGTCGGAGTGTTATCAGCACAAGCCGCATTCGGCGCTGGAAAACAAGTACAGCCCAGAGACGGCATACCGCAGCGACAAGAAGCCGCTTCGGTTTGTAGATCCGGACGAGCTCGCGAATGCCTTCCTGCACTGCGAGACGCGCAAGGTTGACAAGTCCGGCTGCATCAGCTTCATGGACCGCAAGTACGAAGTGGGACTGCCGTTTATCGGCTGCACGGTGGACGTGGTATTCGACCCGGCGGACATCACCGAACTCACCATCGAGTACGAAGGCCATACGCCTTGGCGTGTAAGGGAACTGGTTATCGGCGAACGCGCGGGCAAGCGGCCGCCGCTTCCGGAGCATATCGGACAAATCGCTGCAGATGCGTCAAGACTGCTCGCGGCAGCCGAGGATCGCAACCGGGAGCGTCAAGCCGCGCAGGTACCGGCGGTGGCTTATCGCCGGATGAGCAAGGAGGACGGCCATGTTTGAGTCCTTCTACGGCCTTGGCCGCTCGCCATTCTCCCGGGATATCCCGACGAGCGAGTTGTACGAATCGGTCACGCTCGAGGAAACGATGGGCCGTCTGGCGTACGCCGCACAGCGGCAGTGGTTTGCGGTCGTTACCGGCGACTGCGGCACGGGCAAAACGACGACGATTCGGCGGTTCGCCGAGGTGCTGGATCCGGCGAAATACAAGGTGCTTTACCTGTCAGATTCTAAGCTGACGCCGAGGCATTTCTACAAAGGGCTGCTCGAGCAGCTCGGCTGTGAATCGAAGTTCTACCGCGGCGACGCTAAACGCCAGCTTCACCGCGAGATTGAGCTCATGCGCGGCATTCATCGCCTGCAGCCGGTTGTCGTCGTCGACGAGGCCCATCTGCTGGATCGCGAAATGCTGGAGGAAGTGCGTTTCCTGCTCAATTTCAAGATGGATGCGCAAAGTCCCATGGCGCTCATCCTGGTCGGTCAAAGCGAGCTGTGGGATCGCCTGAATTTGCAGGCCTATGCGGCGATCCGGCAGCGGATCGACCTGCAGTGCAAGCTGCCGCACTACGACCGGTCGCAGACCGGCGATTACATCCGGCGTCACATGACGTTCGCCGGCGCAGAGCATGACATCTTCACCGACGGCGCGATCGACGATATCTACCGATTCTCGAGCGGTGCCGCAAGGCTGATCAACAAAGTATGTACCCACGCACTCATCTATGGCTCACAGAACAAACATCGGATCATCGACGATCATATGATCAAGCGCGTCATCCAAGGGGAATTAGCGTGATTCCCCTTTTTCAGCCCCTCGGGCGGACAGATTGACCGTCACCAGCAGGACAACTTACGCCGTCAACTGGCGGACATTATGCGTTGGCAGTAACATGTTCTAACCAAAGTTTCATAATCGCAACCAGGGCAAAAATAAATTGGCCATTCTCCTCCTTGGGTAACTATCTCATATTTACTTTCACGCAAAACTTCAGATACATACTCATTAGCAATTTCCTCTGGATCGTCATTCTTGTATCCACAAAATAAGCATTGAAATCCATCTGAAAGATCTGCAGCGTCTTGCAAACAGCGAGGGCATGTTACAATGAGTTTAATCTTCGCTATTTTACTTCTGATTGCCTTCCAGCGTTGATTTACAAATGAATCAAATTTTAATACTTCTTCCCTGATGACAACCATTTCATCATTATCAACTTCATCTTCAAGTTCGTCGTTTACAAAATCGATCAAAAAGTTTAAAGCATCTGCGACAGTAGCTTTCAAGGCTTCTGAGCTATCCACAATCCCAAAGTGCTCAAATCTGTTTCTTTTATCTCTAAGGCTATTCAAGTTTTTTCTTATCTGCTGATTAATATCCACTTCGCAGATATTAATCAATCTATCTATACAATCATCAAAGTTAGCACTTGTGAACTTGCCATTTTTATAATCTTGTAGACTAGCTTTTTCTACTTTGTTAAACAATAGTGTCCAGTGTTCTCTTCTCAAACGTTCCTTTAATATTAATTCAATCCCGGAACTTAGATGCAAGATTGCATATTTCAGATCTGACGGTTTGATAGGTTCTTCTAAATACTCAATCGCCGAAACCACAAAGTTTAAACCATTCTCAAATAACTCAAATTCAACATCATTATCTACATCTTTTTGATTCATGTTATGCCCCCCGTTGTGCAAGGCGAAAATATGCTCTTGTTTTTAAGCTTTGCGCTGATTTCTCATAACGTCTGCGTGTTCACGACGCCCCACCACCTTAAGGTCCGTTAGGACCGGCCGCGATGCGGTTAGGTGGTGCGGGTGTGTCCGGCTGATTCCGCTTCCCTGCTACTGAAATGCCTCACTCGAATCCTCTTCTAACTCCTGCCGGACCGAGGGTCAGAATGGCCCGATGCGTGAATACTTTGTTATCCGATACCTCCGACTTCTTTGATATACTTACACAATTCGTCCTTTATCGTCTTTATTCATTTTTAATTTTAATTCTTGAGTATCCTTTTCGTTCTTTTAAATTTGATTATTATTTTGTTCTTTGATTCGAAAGAAATTGATTAAGTTCATTTAAATTGTCTGTTCGATATAATTCTTTTTCTGTATCAAAAACAATGTACTTTGGTACATCATCAATGTTTAACATTTGTAGTTCCTTTTCATCTGGATTTCCGGTTTGATAATAACCACTAAGAATCCTTATGTTTTGGTCAAACACTTCTTGAAATTCAAGATTTTGTTCATCAGTGGTACCAATTGCCGTGATGTAATACTTTCCCTCAACGTCAGAAAAGAAAGACGATGGAATTGACGAATGGTAAGTTTTATTATTATCTGCATTGCAACCTGGAAGGATAATTATAACTACTATACTTAATACTTGTATTAGCTTCATGTAAGCCTCCTTTAATTAAGGTTATTCCTTTGCTAATCGGAGGTTTCGGATAACGTTCCTCGTATTCACGAACCCGAGAACCTTAAGCCCCGAAGGGGCGGCCGCGATGCGGTTAGGTTCGCAGGGTTGTCCGTCTGAATTCGCTTACTCATATTGCATCGGACGGACCAAGGAACCGCTAGGTTCCGCAGCGTGAATACGATGTTATCGGAAGGACTTGCCTTCTTGTATTATTTTCAAGTATCTAAAAGTAATTGAATATCCGCTTCTACAATCTCCTCAATTATTCTAATTGATTTCCAAAACTCGTCATTAAGTCTAGAAAGATCTTCCTTTAAATATATAAATTCGGATGTGGATGTTTCAGAAAAATCAAGTATGTTTTTCTTCATTATAATTATATCTTGTCTATCAATATCCACAGCAATATGAGCGGAAGCATGGTGGGTAAAGTGATTCCGGAGGCTTGTAACTTCTCTTATATATGTAGGATTAATTCCTTGTTCTGACAATTTTATTGAAATATGATCTTTAATTTTATTCTTATTCCATTGATGCAGATTGTGATATATAGGTAAAAGTACATGGTTTGTAATAAATTCCAAGCATGAATCTATTTCATACAAAAACGAATGTATATAAAACATCATTGCTTGTCTCATAAAACGATCCGAAAGAAAATATGATCGATCTTCATCCAAACACATCTTTAATTCAACAGGGTCAATATTAGAAATCTCTTTCATTAATTGATCTGTTGTTTCATTTAATTTCGTAATAGAAAACACAAGTCCATCCAGTCTTGATGCAGTATGTAAAAACGCATCTTTTTCCCAGGGAGATTCAGTTTGGAAAATTCCTGAATCAAATGCTTTCTTACAAGAGTTAATAATTCTATATCCCCACTTTTGATCTATTAAAAAGGTAATATGAAGTACTTTCATGAAATACCTCCAATATTTTTTGCAAGTCTTTCCGATAACGTTCTTGTATTCACGAAATGACCCAGCCTTAGATAGCTCTTATCTTAGGCTGGGTCGTTTGTTGTCTGAGCTTCTTCCATGATTATACATCTGGCAACCAAGGGGCGATAGCCCCACAGCGTGAATATGGTGTTATGTGAAGTTCCTGACCTCTTGTATCTGCTTTCAAAATCAGTCCTTTGTTAAAATGCATTTAAATCTTTCTATTCCGGGATACTTTTCCCCTAACCTTATTATTTGAAAACCGATTTTTCTATAAAAATCTACTGCATCCATATCGGTTTCGGCTTCAATTCTCCTTATTGAATTTTCTTGCATAAATTCTTTTATTAATTTCTTTCCTAATCCTTGTTTTCTCTTACTAGACTTTATTGCTATATGTTTTAATTCTACTTCATTCTCCGTCTGATTAATTACTCCGATAAGTCCAACCAATTCACCGTTTTCAATTCTACCTAGTAATTTTCTTGATTTATCATTTCTATACTGTTCATATTCTTGTAGTACTCGTTCTTCATTTGGATATATACATTCGGATAGTAAACTTATTAGTTCCTTTTGATTTATATAATCTTTTAAGTTAATCATCTTCGATTTCACCTGATTTCTAATATTAATTTCTTCCAGGAATTTCACATTACGTTTTTGTATTCACGAAACAACCCAGCCTTAGATAACTCTTATCTTAGGCTGGGTCGTTTGTTGTCTGAGCTTCTACCATGATTATACATCTGACAACCAAAGGGCGATAGCCCTTCAGCGTGAATACGGTGTTATGGGATGTTGCTGCCATCCTCGAATATACTTACAATGGTACTTGTTCACTAATAATTAATTCAGAATATGTTATAATGGGATAATAAAGTTCATTATAGGGGTTGAATTTAATGGCTTTCTCAAAAGATGATTTGAATAAATTAATTCAACAATTACCTGATGATGCCCTTCCTATTGCTGCTGACTTCCTGAAAAAATTAGCAACTACTCCTCACAGCAAAAATATTCCTTGGGACGATGAACCGACTACCAAAGAAGATCTAGAGGAGATTGCTGAAGCAAAGAAATCGTTCGCTCGTGGTGAAGGAATTAAACTCAAGGATGTAATTGATGAACTACTCAATTGAGTTCTATAAATAAGCCCTTAAATACTTACAAAGACTAGATAAGCCTTCTCGAATTCGAATTGACAACACCTAGAGATCCTCTCAGAAAACCCATTTCATCCTGAACTTGATATCAAGAGAATGAGAGGTACATCTGAAGAATATAGGTTGCGCGTCGGTTCGTTTAGAATTATTTACACGATCGAGGATAAACAATTAATCATACATGTCTTTCACGAACCTCCGTAGGAGGTTGTCGCAGCTTCCACTTCTCTGAACCCACGTCTGCGACCGAGGGCGCTAGCCCGATGCGTGAATGCAGTGTTATACGACGTTCCTTCTTCTTCGAGATAACTCTCATAATCATCTTTCTGTCCATGTAGTTCTTATATAACCAATCTTCATACCAATCCGTTCCATATTCCTATGGCTTTGAGATAAGAAATTGCATTGACCGACAACAAGTCTACAATTATTTTTCTTTGCTTCAGTAATTCTTCTCTTCAGTAGAAATTGATGTAATCCATTTCCTCTATATTCCGGTAGTGTAGCTGCGAATGTCAGCGATGCTATACCATTATTTGAATACATTACAGCCGCTGCTGCCGGCTCACCATTTATAAATGCTACGAAGAACTTCCAGCCAGGCCGATTGTATAAGACCTTGTTATTTGCTGCCACTGGCGCGATGCCATTGTCAGGTAAACCTGTTCCCCTACAATGAATTAATGCATATGTCTCAAATTGATCCTCACTCAATTCTTGAATAGTAATATGTTCTGGAAGTTGGTCATTGAATATTTGCGGTTCAATATAGGTTGAAGTATGGAATCCGGATTGATAAAATCCACGATCCGATATTCGTTTGAGGGTGTTTTCATTTACAAGTGAAGGCACAATTTCAAATTGGATTTTCCGATCTCGTTCCCTAAAGAAGTCAACAATTGGAGTTAAATATTCCGAAACTTCGTTTGTAACGCCCTTGACTGTATTAAAAGCTCTCCATGGCATTGTCTTACTATATAAGCAAAGAGCATTGCCGAATCTTTTGATCTCAATTCCTTCTGGATTGCCTCCCCTACTTCGAATTGCAATCATTCGGTCTTGCATATATTCAATCTCAGAGTTTTCTATGTCTTTCACTAATGTATTTGATAAAATGAGTGATCCCATTTCATATCTCCTTTGCTCTAAATTGCTTTTAAGGAATGTCGCATAACGTTGTTGCATTCACGAACCCGATAGGCTTAAGGGCGCCAGCCCGGGTCCGACGGACTTAGCCAGTGCAGGGTTGTCCGGCTGCTTCCTCTTCCCCGAAATGCTACTGCCGGACCGAGGGCCGAATGGCCCGATGCGTGAATATGGTGTTATAAGATGTTGGCGCCTTCTTTGAATTACTAACATAAATACTAAAAAAGACTCCTAACAAATTCGACAGGAATCTTGATGTCATTTATATATGTCTCCTCTTGGGCCTAATCGTACCACATATATTATTAATTCATTATTAATGATCTCATATACTATTCGATAATTTCCAACACGCAATCTATAATAATTACCTTCTTTACCCTTCATTTTCTTGATGTTTGGATTTCCGAAAGGATTGAGACTTAGCTGCTCCAATGCGACAATTATTCTTCTCGCAACTGGTTTATCGAGTTTTGCAATTGTCTTTTCTGCATCACTCGAAATAATACCTTATTATTCGAGCTCACGTTTTAAATCCTCCAAGGATTTAGTATTCCCATTCAGATAATCGAGCTTTCCTTGTTCAATTGCTAAAATATCATCTGAGGTTAGATGATCATCCTCTTCGTCAATTTGCTTCTCAAGTAACCATGATAAAAAACTCTTTGCAACAACTTTATTTTTATCATTTAAATGAGCAAGAAGTTGTTCAAGCTCATCATTTGGGACACTCATCTTATGTACCCCCTTTACTTTGATCTTCTTTATTATACGTCAATTATTAAGGATGCTCCAGACTTAGTTGGTTTATTACTGCATCAATGATATACAATCGAATTATTATTCTTGCGCCAATTTCTTATAACGTTTCCGTGTTCACGACGCCTCACCACCTTAAGGACCTTTAGGTCCGGCCGCGATGCGGTTAGGTGGTGCAGGTGTGTCCCGGCAATCGCTTCCTCGCTCTTATCTTCCGGGACCGAAGCGGCTTGTCCGCCGATGCGTGAACACATTGTTATATGATGCCGACGACCTCTTTGACTATGCTTAATCAGATTCATACTCACTTCGAAGAATACTCATACAAATAATGTCCCAATACTTTCCGTTCTTATAAAGTTTTTTCCGCAGTCTTCCTTCTTCTTTGAACCCGCATTTCAAATAACATCGATATGCTCTTTCATTATATTCATATACTTCAAGTTCTAATCGATTAAGGTTTAAGGATTGGAATACAAAGTCTTGTAACATACGGATCGCTTCGCTACCATATCCTTTACCTAAATATTCTTTACGTCCAATAACAATCCCCATGACAGCATTCCTGTTCTTCCAATCAATCTTATGCAAGTCTATTTGACCTACATATTCTTTAGAATCTTTATCCGCAATAATAAAACCCTTGATTTCTGTACTTCCTTCTATCATCATCTTCAAGTATGATTCTGTTGAATAACTAGTATGAGGAAAGAGGAGGATATCTGACAAACCATTTGTAATTTCCGGATCATTCACCCATTGCCTCATATAAGACAAATCGGTTAATTGATATTCACGTAATACAATTCTTTCACCAGCAATATGAGGCATATAATGATCGTCCTTTCTTGTTTTTCATCATGTTTTCGTCGGTTTCATATAACGTTCATGTGTTCACGACGCCGAGAGGCTTAAGGTCACGAATGTGACCGGCTGCGCTTGCGCAGTTAGCCTCGCAGGTGTGTCCGCCTGATCCACTTCCTGCCACTGAAATGCCTCTTCGATCTTCCTCGGACCTCGAGCGGACCGAGCAGCCGTCAGGCTGCGATGCGTGAACACGGTGTTATCTGATGCAGGTGCCTTCTTTGAGTTAGATAGTGTAAAATCTCTGTGGGTGTAGGAATTGGAAAAAGCGGATATAGAAAAAGAGCTTCTCCCTTGGTAAAGTGATGTTTGCGCACAACACACCAAGAAGGAGGAAGCTCCTGTGAGCCACTTTACCACAACAATGCCGACGATGAAAGAGATTGAGCAATGGATTTTCCGGAAAATGCAGAAGGAATTCGCTCGTGCGATGAAGCAGGTACTGGAGGCGCTGGATCAGCAGATCCTGGAGCAACGGGACCGAGAGCGTTATCGAGTAAAGGACGAGCGTGAAACAAGCGTCAACACAGT
>NZ_JADQ01000089.1:0-11363 GCF_000518465.1 Paenibacillus sp. J14
TTTACTCGATAACGCTCTCGGTCCCGTTGCTCCAGGATCTGCTGATCCAGCGCCTCCAGTACCTGCTTCATCGCACGAGCGAATTCCTCCTGCATTTTCCGGAAAATCCATTGCTCAATCTCTTTCATCGTCGGCATTGTTGTGGTAAAGTGGCTCACAGGAGCTTCCTCCTTCTTGGTGTGTTGTGCGTCAAACATCACTTTACCAAGGGAGAAGCTCTTTTTCTATATCCGCTTTTTCCAATTCCTACACCCACAGAGATTTTACACTATCCCCTTCCAAATCTCCCTCAAGATCGAGATATTTCTGGCGGAGCATCTCCAATTGGGTTTCATCAGGTTCCCAGTATCCCCGTTGATGGCTTTCCAGCAACGTTTCCACCAGCCCGTGATATGCCCAGCGATTGTTCTCCTCCATCTGCCGGCTTCGCTCTTCGTCGGCAACATAGGTTTCATGGAGCTGGTCGAACACCCAGGGCTCAACTTTGCCGGTGGTTGCGGCCAGTCCCAGCACGTACTCGACGCGCTTGGCGATTTGCTGCGCCCCGTGATAAGGATGCTGGAGCAAGGCGTCTATCCATTTCGGATTGATCAGCCGGGTACGTACGCCACGAGCAATTGAATGCTCTGCCGATTCGGTGACGGGTTGCTCTAAGGTTGAATCTGAAATATGAATCTCCACCGGACTTCCCTTCACCATCGCTACCGATTTGGAGAGTCCGCCAAAATACTCGTAATAATGGTCGGAATCCGTTACCTCCCATTCATGGCTGGAACGTATTTGCGACACGACATCCACGGCCATCAGACGGATGCGATAGAGTTCCGGTTCCGCTTGACCGCGTTCCCTCAAGCTGTAAACAAACTGCTGACTGTCCGCATAAGCCTGGCCCAGTTCAAACTCGTCGCTCCACTGCTTCGTTTCGATTAATCGGGTCATATTCGTGCCGTACTGGCCCTCCGCGGGTCCAAAAATCCGAGCATTCGCCAGATCCCGCGCACGTTCCGGTTCATAGCCGCCAGCCAGCAGCTGCTCCTCCGTCTTGCGGGTGTGAACCTTAAACCAATTAAGCTCATCCGGCTCCTCCAGCTCGGAGACCCGCTGAAAGATCCGGTTTAAATCCTCTAACAAATTAGGGAACATGTCGCGAAACAAACCGGTCATATGTACCACCACGTTGAGGCGCGGGCGGCCAAGCTCAGACAGCGGGATGATCTCATATTCGGTCCGAAATGACCCGGCTTCGCCTCGGACGCGTACTCCCATGTAGCGAAGGATCTGTCCGATCGTCTCCCCTTGCGTCCGCGAGGTTTCAATCCCCCACAAGACAACAGCCGTTGTTCCCGGATATTCTCCATATTGCTCAAAATACTGACGGATCGAGTTTTCGGCGATGCGCGCCCCCCGTTCCACAGCGGTCACACTAGGTACAGCCCGCGGATCAAAAGCGTAGAGATTGTATCCCGACGGCATCACTTCAGGCGAGCGGATTGCATCACCAGCCAGCTTAGGACGAAGATAACGTCCCTCCAACGCCTTTAGCATGCCTTCCAGCTCTTGGTTGTTGATGGAGCTCTCATAGGCGCGATACCCGAATTCCAGCGCTTGCCGCACCGCCTCCTGCCACTCCGGCGGCTCATTTGACACACTAGCCGGAAGCGCCTTGGTGGACAGGTAATCATGGACCAGCTGCGCAGCCGCCTGATCGAGCCGGTGTAATTCGTCCGTGTGCCCTCCGGCGCTCAGCTCCTCCACAACAAATCCCTCTCGCTCAGCCAGTAATCCCCGCAAGGAACGGACCGTCCCCCGTTCGTGACGAAGCACAAACCGCATATAAGCAGCGGCCGCTTCATGATCATACCCCTCTCCCAGCACATGCAATCCGCTTGGGATCAGGGAACGCTGCATCCGGTACAGCTCCTCCTCCATCTCCTCCGGCGTCTGTGCAGCAAAATGAAGCGCTTCGCCCGCCTCTCGCAGCTTGCGAAGAAGATCCCCGCAGCGTTCAGGATCCATCTGCTGCGCCTCACGATATTCATGCAGCAGTGCATCCAGGTTCGCCCATTCGCCGTACAGCTCCGCCTCCGTAAACGGAGGGGCCTGATAGCCGACCAACACCGCATGACTGCGGCGTTTCGCGATCATTGCTTCCGAGGGGTTCCCCACGTAGTAGTAATAGAAATGAGGAAGATCCCCGATAAAATCGTCCGGCACGCAATCCCCTGACATTCCGGCTTCCTTCCCGCGCTGAAACTCCAGCGTCCCGTGAGTCCCGATATGGACGACCGCATCTGCCCCCCACTGCTCACGAATCCATTGATAAAAGGCCGTATATTGATGAGTTGGAAGCAAGGATCGATCGTGGACGGATTTTTCAGGATCCTCGTGGATCCCGCGAGATGGCTGCAATCCAATAAAAATACGGCCATTCACGATCCCTGGAATCAGGAAGTTCTCCCCTTCCGTCATAATCTCTCCCGGAGGCTGCCCCCAGCGTTCTACAGCTTCCTTGCCCCAGGCACGGGCGGCTAGTTTACCCGCAAAGTCGGCATCCGTGTAGCGGATCATTTGACCGTCTGTCTGATCCAACGACGTCCACTGACCGGAGTTCACCAGCCCCCCAGCTACGAACCGGGAACGCAGCTCTTCCGCAGTCATCTCCTCGGTTTCGTAGCCTTCCTCCCGCAATCGGGATAACAAGCGGGCAACCGATTCAAAGGTATCCAGAAAAGACCCGCCAAACACATTCGCCTCACCGGGAGGATAGTTATAGCAAATCAGAGCCAGCTTCTTCTCCCGGTTGGATTTGCTGCGAAGCTCCAGCCAACGCTTGACGCGCTGAACCAGCTTCTCCACCCGCTCGGGAATCAATGCCAGCTTGTTCAAAGCGATCCCCAGCTCAGGATCTTCCCCCTCAGGGCGCAAAGCGGCAATGGGATAGGTCTCAATCGCCCCGTCCAGTTCCGGAAGCACAACCTGTACCATGAGTTGGGCAGGATTTACGCCTCGGACAGACTGGCGCCACTCCTCCTCGGTCGTACCGGACAAGAGGAACGGATGCAACATCGGTGCTCCCAGCTCCTCAAGCCAGGTTACCGCTCCGTCCGCATGATCCCGAGACCCCATGCCGTTCAGGGGCTTTTTTCCTGCCGAAGCTCCCCCTCCGCCCGGACCAATCCCTAAACGGAATGGAAGCAGGTTCACGATCAAATCAACGGACCGACCTCCCTCGGTCAAAAGTTGGCCCAGCCGATCCAGCGATATATTCATTACGGAAGGAAAAACGATCGGTAAACAATCGGCAAACTCCTCGATTTGGTTCATGATCTCCCCGACGCACTCGCTGATATCCTGTAGATTCCCATTGCCGATAAAAAACAGCGCCACCGTCTGCCGCTCTCCCGAATATCCTCGGCTGTTTCGATAGTCATTTAGACTGGCGAAGCGGGTTCCGGTTGCTGGCTCAAGAATGCAGATCTCTTGGAGAAAATTCGGCTCGGTCGGAGCTGGCAGCAGATCGCAACCACCGTATTCCCGGCCGGACAAACTGAGCAGACCTACCATATTTGCCGTCCCGCCGCCCCGCCAATATTCTGTCATTTTCGTATAACGATCGTAGTCTGTGCGGCGATCCTGCCCATCCAACCCTTCCTCCAAATTCGTACCCGTATGGGATAAATCGTTGGCACTCAGTTGACCTAATCGGAGCAATGAGCGAATTTCCGCGATATCCCCGCCGACAGGAACAATATGTGCGGTTCCTTCCTGGAGGACTTTCTTGATCAGCTCCACGCTTTCCTTTGGAACGCCGTGCGCATCAAAAATGATCATATCGAAGGCATTCGCTGTAAGCTTTGTTTTCAGGTCCGCCGGTGCATCGACGGTCTCGTTGCCACCCGGATCAACGACGGTCAGCTTCAGTTGCTGCCGCTGAGCTTCATCCAGCCTGCGGTACGCCGCTGACAAATGGGCTTGCGATGCTTCGTTGTTTGTGATGACGAGGATGTTCAAGCTCTCATCTCCTTATCTTTTCATATCAAATCGGCGGTGTATGTCCTTTGTTCCTGCGGCCAATTTCCGAACGGCTTGGGCAATTTGTCCGGCCTCCAATTCCTCCAGCCGGATATACTGTGCCCCCAGCGCTTCTGCCAGCTTGCGGGCATAGCCCAGTCGAACGAATCCTTGCTCCGTATCGATCACCAAGGTCTGAATCCCATAGGCAGCATAACGCATGCCTGCGGATTGGATCTCCCGCCACGGGTTAAGCCCCGAAGCGGCCCCGACATTGACTTTGCCATCCGTCAGGATGATCATCGCCGGTACAAGCCCGCTTCCTTTACGCAACAGCGTCTGAAGAGTGGCCTCTCCTTTCTCCAATCCGGCAACCAGCGGAGTTTTCCCGCCTACGGGCATCGACTTCAATCGACGCTCGGCCAGCTCAACGCTGCGCGTGATATCGAGCAGCAGCTCGGCTCCGCGGTCGCGAAAGGCGACCAGTCCCACGCTGTCACGCTGCCGGTAAGCATCGCGCAGCAGCGACAGTACCGCTCCCTTGACCGCCTTCATCCGCTTGGCCGCATTCATCGAACCGCTGGCGTCCACAACGAAGAGCAAAGCCGTCCCTGTCCGGCTTTCCCGCACCTTGACACGCAAATCGCTGTATTCGATAAGCACGCTTGGACGTGGTCTCCCTTCGCCTCGGTCCGACGCTTGCTGCCGCCGTGCCTGTTGATAAGGCGCGGCGGCCCGCAGCGTGGCATCCAGGGCCAAATCAACGACCGGACCGCGCAGCGCCTCCGCGCGGATATAACGTCCGGCTCGGCTGCCTTCGCCTGCCTGATTGCGTTTGCCCGCTTGGGCTTGGTGAGAGCCGGTGCGCGGCGGAGTAAAGGTAAGGCGGCGGACCTCAAAGTCCCGTCCCACCGCCTCAACAATGGCGCGTGCGGCAGCCGCCGCTGCGCCCTGGCCGCGCCGCTCGCCGGAGCCCGCAGCCTCGCTCCCGTGGACTGGGCCGTCGCGCAGAGGCGCGGGCTCCGGTGTGGCTGCCGCGGCCGCTTCGCCTTCGGCCGCCGCCGTGCTCGGGCCGCCGCCACCCGGCGCGCGGCTTGGCGCCGCGGGCGGCTGCGGCTGCGGCGGCGATTCCGCCGCTTGGCCGTCGTCCAACGGCCCGCGCTCCGCCCCTGCCGCTCCATCTCGCGGCAGGTCCTCGCCGGCGGCGCGCATTCGATGCGGCAGCACGAATGCGGCCGCTTCTCGCAGGTGCGCGGCGGCGACCTCCGACTGGCCGTCCCAGGCGGCCAAGGTTCGGGCCAGCTCCGCCAGCACCAGCTCCGCGCGGTGGCCGGGGCAGCCGGCCTCCGCAGCAATTTCGGCGGCGAGCCGCTGCATCGGCTCGCCGATCCGCACCGCAGGCAGGTGTGCCCGCGCCTGCGCGAGCCGCTCCCGAAGCGCCTGCGATTCCGCGGCGAAGGCGTGAACGAACCCGCTCGGATCGCGCTCAAATGCAAGCCTGCGGCGGACGATTTCGGCCCGTTCGGCCGGATCGGTTAACGTCGAAACCGGCACGTACAGCCCCCAACGATCCAGCAACGCATTGGGCAGCGATCCTTCTTCCGGGTTCATCGTTCCGTACAGCCGGAATGAGGACGGCACCCAGCTCGGCTGCTCTCCCTCCGCCTGATCATATCCATCCTGCTCAGCAGCAGAAAGAATCGCTCGCAAGATGCTTTCGCGCATCAGATTCACTTCATGAATCGTGAGCCAATTCCCATCCGCTTCCCGAAGCAGGCCCGGGACAACCCGTCGCTCACCGAAGCGGATAGCCGCCGCCGTATCGATTCCGCCAAACAATCGTTCCTCATCAACGTGAAGCGGAATCGTCATCCCTCTTTGATCCCGCAACAGCTCAGCTAAACCACGAATCATCGTGCTCTTGGCCGTACCGGGTTCCCCGACCAACAGAACTCCCCTCAGCGTTGGGTTGACGGCATGAAGCAGCAAGGCTAATTTGGCTTGTTCTTGCCCCACCACCGCGCAGAAGGGGTAAGCATAAGCTTCAGACTGCATTCGAAACCTCCGCCATCAGCTCATCAAGCAGTTGCACCATTTTCTCCGCATGGATTTCTCCGTCCTCAAACGGCCGTTTCCGCATCCGATGCGGCATGACTAACATCGCTGCCTCCACCATATCCTCCGGTTGGACTCGGGTACGGCCTTCCCAAGCGGCAAGCGCCATGGCTGTTTTCATCAAGGTAATGTCTGCGCGATGACCGTCCACCCCCAGGCGAATCCCCACTTTGGCGGTCCATTCCAGCAGTTGGTCGGTGGGCTCGATAGTTGCAAGTCTCTCGCGCGCGCTCTCGATGCGTTCATTCAGCTGTTGTTGTTCCTGTTCATACTCGCGGCGAAAAGCGGCTGGATCCGCCTCGAAGGCCAGGCGGCGCTTGACGACTTCCATCCGATCCGCTATCTCGCGTTCTCCGGCCACTTCTACGGACAGCGCAAAACGATCCAACAGCTGGGGCCGCAGTTCTCCTTCTTCCGGATTCATCGTTCCGATCAGAATAAAACGAGCGGAGTGCGAATACGACACTCCTTCCCGCTCCACGGTGTTTACCCCCATCGCAGCGGCATCCAGCAACGCATCTACAATCGCGTCATCCAACAAATTAATCTCATCCACGTACAAAATATGACCGTCCGCTGCAGCCAGCAAGCCGGGTTCGAAACGCTTCTCCCCTTCACGGATCGCGTGTTCGATATCCAGCGTGCCGACCACCCGATCCTCCGTGGCGCTCACCGGAAGGTTGACGACCCGAAGCCCCGGCATCAGATCGGCAAGGGCACGGACTGCCGTTGATTTGGCGGTGCCTTTCTCGCCACGAATCAACATTCCGCCTAACCGCGGCTCAACGAGGTTTAAGAGCAACCCTTTTTTCATGGCTTGCTGTCCAACAATTGCGGCAAACGGATACACTTCCGGTTTCCCGTTCATCTTCATCCTCTCCCGTTACTCCTTATTTTCGATGTTCCTGTCTTTATAGCAGTCCCGTCACCAAACAGCTTAAGCGAGCGGTTGCGGGATCCTGTACAATTTGTCCTTTCACGCCAAACACTTCACCTAATGTTTGCTCGGTTAGCGTATCTGCCGGTGATCCGCTGGCATAGACCTCCCCTTGACGCAGCACCAACAGTTCGTCGGAAAAAGCAGCGGCATGATGCATATCGTGCAGCACCATGAGGATGGTAATGCCATACTTTCGGTTCAACTCGGAGACCAGCTCCAAAATTTCCCACTGATGGCTGACATCCAAATACGTTGTTGGCTCGTCAAGCAGCAGCAGCTTGGGCTGTTGCGCCAAAGCCAAAGCGATCCAGGCTCGCTGGCGTTCTCCTCCCGACAAAGCAGACAGCTTCCGTTCTGCAAACGATAAAGTCCCTGTTTGAGCCAAGGCCCAGTCAATGACCTCCTCATCCTCCCGGCGAAACCCGGCCCAAGCTGGTTTATGAGGGAAGCGACCAAAGCCAACCAAGGTGCGTACCGTCAGGTCCGGCTGCTTCTCCTGGCTCTGCTGCAGCATGGACAAATATTGAGCAAGGCCTCGTCTGGAATAGCTTGAGAGGGGCTTGCCGTCCAACAAAATCGTGCCGCGAGCCGGCTTGAGTTGTCCGGAGATTGCCTTCAATAAGGTACTTTTACCGCATCCGTTCGGCCCGATAATGCTGTAGATCTTGCCTTTCTCTGCCCTCCAGCTGATCTGCTCGATGACCGTACGATCGTTGTACCTAACAGCCAAATGATCCAGCACTAACGCGGTCATTCGCCTTCCCTCCTTAACAAATACAGAAAAAACGGTGCCCCCAGCACTCCCAGAATGATGCCAACTGGAAGCTCGATCGGTGCAAACAACAAGCGGGCCAGCGTATCACATACGGTCACCACGGCGACGCCCAGCAAGGCAGAGGCAGGCAGTAACAGACGATGGTCACTGCCGATAAGCAATCTCGCACAATGGGGGACGATCAGTCCTACAAAACCAAGCAACCCCACCACGCTTACCGCACTAGCGGCTAGCAGCGTGGCGACTGCCGTGAGGATAAGCCGCGTGGCTTCTACTCTCACCCCAAGTCCCCGTGCATTGGCATCACCTAATGCCAGCAGATTGAGGTGCACCGCCCCTAACAGCGCCAACGCCGTGCCTGCCAGCGAATAAGGAAGCATCATATGCAGCTCCGGCCAGCTTTTGGCTGACAAGCCGCCAACGAGGAAGACAAGCGCGCCATTGACACGGTCGCTGTAGAAGGTGAGCAGTGCCGAGATGCCTGAACCAAGAAACGCGGATACTGCCACACCTGCCAGGATCAGACGAACCGGCTGAACCCCCTGTTTCCAAGCTAACACATAGATGATTGCAGCTGCGGCTGAAGCTCCGAGGAAGGCAACCGGCGTCAACCATGGCCAGGCCTCCGGATATAAGATCAGAATCATAATGCCAAGCAGCCCGGCCCCAGAGGAGACGCCGATGATATGCGGGTCAGCGAGCGGATTCCGCATAACTCCCTGTAAAATAACTCCCGATAAAGCCAGATTTACGCCAACCAGCGCCGCAACCAACGTACGGGGCAATCGGATATTCCAAATTACTTCTTTCAGTGGGCCGTCGTACCCATGAAACAGATACAGCCAAACTTCTCTCGCTGGGATGAAGACGGCTCCCGTCCCAATGCTCCATACGATCCCAACCACCGCTGCCAACGCGATGATCGCTAGTACAAGCCCTCCTCTTGCTGCCGATAATGACTTGGTCTTAGTTGCCATTTCCATGTCCAAAAATTACCGGATACACCAGTTTTGCTAAATACTCTACCGACTCGTTGAACCGAAATCCCGGATTGGAGAGCAACAGGTCGGAAGGCAGAATCGCCATATGTTGTTCCTTGACCGCACGCAACGAGGCCCAAGCCGGTTGACTCGCCAGGTCGGTTTCGATGATCTTCTCCCCTTCCTCGCGAGCCCCATGAATAAGCAGGAACACATAGTCCGGATCCAGCTCCACAATTTTCTCCATACTAAAAGGAGCTGTAGTTGGGCTCTTCTGAGATGGCGTTAGTGTTGCCGCCACGTTGTTCATATGTAGCAGGTTAGCAACTTCCAGTCCTACCGTATTCTCCCGCTGAACTGAAATACTGCTGGGCGTCACGTTCAGCATGATAAAGCTAGGCGATGAACCCGTCGGCACCTTCGCGGTCAGCTCTTCGATTTGACCTTGTAACTTCGCCAGCGCCTCAGATGCTTTCGTCTCCGTACCAGCTAATTTACCGAACAGCAGCGCCTTCTCCCTTAAATCCTCATACGTGCTGAGATTAAATAACGCTAGCGGAACACCGCTGGCTTCGAGTACGCTCGCCAGATCACGATGAAATGCCGTTGAGCCCATGACCAGATCCGGTTTTAGGGACAGTAGTTTTTCAGTATTTACCGAGGTCATGTTCCCCACATCTTCAATCGACTTTGCTTCCTCCGGCACAGCTCCCCCGGTTGAAGTCGCGCGGGCGATAGCAGTACCATCCACGGCATACAATAAATCCAGCAGCTGTGGAGAAAGAACGATGATCCGCTGAGGACGGGACGAAAGTGTGACCTCGTGTCCAACATCATCTGTAAAGGACAGAAACGTCTCGCTCTTTCCTTGATCCGTTACCGTTGCAGCCTCTGTGGCTTGCACCGTTGTCACCGGCGAGCTGGTGATCGTCGTCTCCCTTGCCTGACTGCCCGCAGGTGACCCGCACCCCGAAGTCAAAGCCAGTAGCATACTCCCCAACACTCCACCTGCTAGCAGCTTGACCGTTATGCTTTTAGATCCTGTAGCTTGCGTTTGATTCATATTTTTAAGTTTCTCTCCATTCCTTAATCGTAATTATTACGATGTAGACAGTATAATCAGACCTTCTTTTTATTGTCAATCCATATTTTAGTGGGGAATTTTGACATATTTTATCATCTTATATGTAACAGTTACGATTTGCAGAGGGTTGAAAGGTGGTTGAGGAGTCTATTGGGGAGGATCCAGGCTGAGGTAAACGTGGACTTTTCACCGGGAAAAAATCACAAAAAAAACTGGCGGGAGTACGATCACCACCAGTCCTCAAAATGTTCCTCTAGAAATTTAACTTCTTGCTCGTAGTGAGCTAGATGTCCTTCTTCAACTAATTTCTGAAAGGCCGGATCACCGGCAGCAGCGCGCTCAGACAAGGTCTTGCACATAGTTTGGATTCGCGAAATCACCCAATCCTTAAGGTGATCTGGAGCCTCCATGCCATAGGCTTGGAAGAATAAAGTAATCCTTCCCGCATGACGGTCCCGCAGGTAAGAAACAACTTGCCGTTCCGTGTCTCCTGGCGAAAAACCAGCGAGAGGAACCGACGTGTACAAAGTGTAGGCTATGTCCCACAGCCTTGGACCCGGCCCAGCCATATCAAAATCGATGAGGCCTACAGGCTGACGGTTGTAAAACACAATATTGTACAGGGCAGCGTCGTTATGACAAACGACCTCATGCCTCGCTTCATCGGGATAACGGTTGACCGATTCATGGGGGGGCACAAACCCAGATGTAGCTTCATGATAGCTTCGCAAGAGTTTCGCTAACTCGGTAAGCACACGGTCCGACCACATGTAGATGTCCAACTCGGGGTAGTTGTCCCCCGGTACATCGCCTTCAAGATAAGTAAGCACCTCTCTCCCCTGATCATCTTGTCCTAAATATCGTGGGGAGTGGGCAAACCCTTGGACTACCAAGTGTTTGAGCAAGTCATACACATATGGATTCGGTTTCGCATTCCTGCGTACGGTTCCCCCTACTTTTACAACCTGATTGATATTCCCACCGTTCAACATTTCTTCGTGTTCGGACAAGATATCAACCTCCCATCGATAGTTCTACTTCGGAAATGTATTCGAAATTTCATGTATAAATTGGCGCTAGCGTCGAAAAATCCGAAATGTATTCGATTTTTCATATAGATTTGCACTAGCCTTGCACCAAACCTGACATGAGAAATTACAGAAAAATTGTTTGTAAAATATCCTAAATATGGTTGNTATTACTGGTATTCTTCTGGTTGCTCATAAAAAAATCTCCTATTGTTAAGGTGTAGGCATGTTACCCACTCCATAACAGAAGGAGACCATAGCATGGGTAACAATAACTCAAAATCAGTCATTTGTAAATGCCTAAATTTGCTGAATGTCGGAGAATACCGCGGCCTGCTTGCCGACCATCGCACTCGCAAACTTACAACCGGTAAAGCCATTCAGATTTTTGTGGAGTCTCAGCTTGCAGGGCGTACCAGCTATGATGAAA
>NZ_JADQ01000090.1:0-11012 GCF_000518465.1 Paenibacillus sp. J14
GCCCCTAGAGGAAGTGCCTCTTGCATGGTATACTGTTCTGTAGTAGTCGTCAGATTACGCATAAAAACCGTCCTTTTCTAGAGTGTTGTGTGGTAACTCCATTCTACAGGAAAAGACGGTTTTTTTGCTCCTTTTTTTAACATTCAACAAAAACGGGGCGTCCGGCGGTCAGTTTTCACTGACTTTCTGGACAGCCCCTTCTTCTGCATGAACAGCCATAGGAGGTTTACAGCTTTACTTCATGCACAGCGGGAATGGCAGCGAGATGAACAAGCGCGTCCGCTCCGGCCAGCGCACTGTAGCATTCGCCAAGCTGCTCCAGATCGGCGATCAATGTCGGACAGACCGGGTCTTCTAATGGACGGATGTCTACGTTCAGCACGTCATATCCGTGTTCGACGAATTCGCGTACCACATAGCGTCCTAACATCCCGCTTCCCCCGGTAACTACGACTTTGGCCATGGCTGCTTGGACTCCTTTTTAGTTGAGAATCTCTTCGATTCGTGTCAACACGTCTTCGCTCAGCTTGATGCCGGAAGCTTTGGCGTTCTCGATCACCTGCTCCGGACGGCTGGCGCCAACCAGTGCACTGGCCACGTTGTTTTGACGTAAAATCCAAGCCAGGGCCAGGTTACCTACCGTGATTCCAAGTTCAGCAGCAATTCCCTCAAGTTGCTTCACCTTGGCAATGTTCTCTTCCGTAATTCCTTTGCGGACCCATTCCAGCTTAGCTGCACGGCTGTCCTGCGGAATATCATTTGCCGATGTATATTTACCGGTGAGCAGACCTTGAGCCAGCGGGGAGAACACTACTTGGCCGATGCCGTGGCGTTCGCTGACCGGAATAACTTCCTTCTCGATATAACGATTAAACATGTTATATACCGGCTGGTTCACAACGATGCGATCCAGCAGGTAACGATCCGCCAAGCCCACGGCTTCCGCAATTTGCGAAGCTTGCCATTCGCTGACGCCAGCGTACAGGATTTTACCTTGGCGAATCAGGTCATCGATCGTGCGCAGCGTTTCGTAAAGCGGTGTTTCCGGATCGTGACGGTGGCAATAAAAGATATCAATATAGTCATGGCCAAGACGCTTCAGGCTGGCATGAACTTGCTCCATCACGTGC
Source organism: Paenibacillus sp. J14 (assembly GCF_000518465.1). Taxonomy (NCBI): domain Bacteria; kingdom Bacillati; phylum Bacillota; class Bacilli; order Caryophanales; family Paenibacillaceae; genus Paenibacillus; species Paenibacillus sp. J14. Next base: position 1,131 of record NZ_JADQ01000090.1, read on the forward strand.
TTGCGCGACAAGCCGCGATCGTTAGGTCCGTCCCCCATCGGCCAGAACGCTTTCGTAGCGAGTACGTAGGATTCCCGCGGATAAGCTTTCAGCGCTTTGCCTACCAGCTCTTCGGCAGCTCCTCTTTCATATACATTGGCGGTGTCAAAGAAGTTGATCCCTAGATCGTAGGCGGTTTTGATCGATTTCTCCGCATTTTCACGTTCGACATACCCGCCGTAAGTCAGCCAGCTTCCCAAGCTGATTTCACTGACTTTGAGGCCGCTTCCGCCTAGTCTTCTATATTCCATGTTTCGTCATCCTCCTTGAGCATTTGAATTGTAACCATTTTCATTCTATAAAAGTTCATATACAATTGAAAGAAGTGAAAACCCCTTCACTAAATTATATCCATGTTACTTACTATACAAAGTATAGTTTCCTATATCGAATCTATAGGATCTGAGATAGCATCATGAATCCATCATACGAAACCATCGATTTCAGGGGAGGATATACCGAATGAACAGCATCCGTAAAGCAAGCAATTACATTCCGAAAACACCGGAGCATATCGAATGCAATATCGAAAAAACGTTGGACGTCCTTGGTGGAAAATGGGCGTTTCTGGTGATTCGCGAGCTGTTTGGGGGGACGCTTCGTTTCGGGGAGCTGCAGCGCCGTATCCCGCAAGTGAGCCCGCGGGCGTTAACCAGTACGTTGCGTCATCTGGAGGAGAAGGGCGTACTGGAGCGGACGGTGTATCCTACCGTTCCCGTGACAGTCGAATATACACTTACGCCGAAGGGGATGGATTTGCATGTGATCTGTCATGAGATGAAGGTTTGGGCTGCGCGGTGGACCTAATGGAACAGGGAAGGGGGTCCATGCTTAAACTGATCGGCAGAAGTATCCGTGACTTCCGCAAGTATTCCGGTAAGCTGCTGCTGTTTCAACTGCTATATATGCTGGCTACGAGCGTCTTTGTCCTGCCGGTGACGACGTTTCTGTTCAACCGCGTTCTCCGGGTCGTCGGCTCTGGTTCCCTGTTGAACGGGGAGGTGTACCGGCTCGGGTTGAGCTATAAAGGTGTGGCAGGACTGATTCTCATCGGGCTCGTTGCCTCTTTTACCCTGCTAATTGAATTGTTGGTCCTCATCGTGCTGATTCAGCAACGCTTTTTTGGCAAATCGATTCCCATTTCTGACGCCGTGTTGACCGTGCTGCATAAAATGCCCAAGCTGTTCGGGTTTGGCGTATTCCAGCTGCTGTTGTTGTTGCTGCTCTTGATTCCGTTTGTAGACTCGCCGTTGTCGGCTTCGTTTTACGCGTTGTTTAACGTGCCGATCTTCTTGAACAATCAAGTGCTGGATGCTTCATTCACGATGACCGTAGCTTATCTCATGCTGATCGCAGGGCTGCTGTATACTTTGCTCCGCTGGATTTTTGTCCTGCATTGCATCGTGCTCGAGGATATGAACCTCCGGCAGGCGGTTCGCCAAAGTCATCAGTTGACACAAGGTCGGCGGTGGCGGCTGTTTGGAACGCTGCTTCTATTCAACTGCATGGTGGTGGGTGTCACCTCTGCGCTAGTAACTGCGCTAGGGCACATTCCTTCCTGGCTGGACCTGGATGTGCTTGCGCTGGTGTCCCAGCACTATTCCCTGACCGTTTCGACGGTACTGGCTTATCTGCTGGAGCTTCTGTTGCTGCCCATCAACCTGTTCGTGCTGACGAGGCTTTATTATGCGTTGGGCCGCTTAAAATGGATTCGGCCAAAGGATCAGCTGCAAGTGCGCCGCAGCCGAATCGGTCGTCTGGAGGACCAGATCATCGATTGGTGGAAGGGGCTAAAGTGGAAAAGGATGGCGTACGTCCTGAGCGCCGCCCTTTATATATCCCTTGCGTTGCTGATCGGTCTGCGGGCAAACGAGAGCCTCGTCTACGCAAAATGGAACGTGCAGATCGCAGTCCATCGCGGAGATACGTCGAACGCTCCGGAAAATTCGCTGCCTGCCCTGATCTCGGCAATTGACAAAGGCTTTCAGGTTGTGGAGTTGGATGTGCAGTTGACCAAGGATGGCGTCGCCGTGTTAAACCACGATTCTGACCTGCGGCGGATGACTGGCTTGAAGAAGCGGGTCGCGGATATGAACTTCAATGAAGTGCAGCAACTGTACATCGGGATGGATGCGAACGGTTATCCGATACATATTCCCTCGTTATCCAGCGTGCTCGCTGAGGCGCAAGGGCGCATTAAGCTGTTGCTGGACCTGAAGCCTAACGGCGCGCCGAGTGAAGCGCTGGCGGAGGAGGTTGTCCGCCTCATCAAGGAAGCGGGAGTCGAGGAAGAGGTAAGGGTGCAATCCTTCGACGGCGAAGTGCTTGGCCGCATCCGTGAATTGGCTCCCGAGATCAAGATCGGGCGCATTCTGTTCTTCGCTCTTGGAGATCTATCGGTGCTCGACGTTGACTTCTATACGATCGAGCAGGTGATGTTAACCGATTTTCTCGTGGACCAGGCCCATGCCGACGGCCGCGAGGTTTGGGTGTGGACCGTCAATTCCCGAAGGGATATGAAGGAAGTGCTCAAATATCCGATCGACGGCATCATCACCGATTATCCGGAGACCGCCCAGTCGATGGTAGAGGTGGATTTGTGAACTGAATAGATCAGAACCCAAAAAGCGCCATCCCGTTGAAGGGATGACGCTTTTGATTTCATGCTGACTGGCCAAGTATGGAATTCTTCTACTCTTCTCCCGTTGCGATCGGGTTCTCAGGGTAAGAGATCCAGTCGCTCCAGCTGCCGGCGTACAGCTTGACCTGCGGGTAGCCGAGCCGGTAGAGGGCGAGCACGTTCGGGCAAGCGCTCACGCCGGAGCCGCAGTAGACGATGGCTTCGCGGCCTTCGTCGAGTGCGGCGATGACCGGCGCCAGCTGCTCGCGCAGCTCGCCCTCGCTTTTCCAGGAGCCGCTGTCATCCAGCACTTGCTTCCAGAACCGGTTGATGGCCCCGGGAATGTGGCCGGCTTTGGCATCGAGCGGCTCCTGGCGTCCGGCGTAGCGATCCGCGGCGCGCGAGTCCACCAGCAGGACGCCGGGATCGCTGAGCGCCCGGCGGATGTCCCGGACCTCGGCCAGCAGGTGCGGCCGGGGGGAGGGGGTGAACGCGGCGGGGACGATGGTCCGCCGCTCCGAAGTCACGGGATAGCCGCCGGCTTGCCAGGCGGCGAACCCCTCGTCCATGACGTAAACCTCGTCATGGCCCAACCAGCGCAGCAGCCACCATAGGCGGGAGGCGTTCATGCCTCCCTGGTCGTCGTAGGCGACCACCCTGGTGGCGTTGCCGATGCCGGCGCGGGCGAAGCGCGCGGCTAACTCGTCCGGGGCGGGCAACGGGTGTCGCCCGCCATGCGTGGTGACCGGTGCCGACAGATCCTGCTCCAGATCGAGATAGACGGCACCGGGAATATGCGCAGCGTCATAAGCCGCGCGCCCGGCCTCCGGCTGGCCCAGCTCAAAGCGGCAATCGACGATCACGAGATCCGGTTCATACATTCTAGCTAACAGCCAACGTTTGGATACGATTGGTTCCATAAGGCATACACATCCTCTGCACACATCATATGGAACCATTATAAGCTTAAAACTTAGATCAGGCGATATCCGCTAGGCAATGTTCCGCTGGTGCGAATTTGCCGAACTTGTTCTACCGTGAGCCGTTGGTTGGTCGCAATGAGAGACTCTACGTCTTCGCCGCCGATCAGATCATCTAAGTCATTCAGGCGCCGGCTGCCGCGGAGGATCCGGAAGTTCCCTCTAAAGCGGGGCCGCGTAAAGAGTACAAGCGTTGCGTTAGGATTGGAAGAAACGAAGCGCAGGCTCTCGATTCCGTCCAAAATAGCATCGGTGTTACGGATGCCGAGGTTCCCGGTATAGACACGGCTTCTTCCCGTCAGATTTTCCTCGGAATAAACCGTCAGCCGGGGGGAAGTTTGAGAGATGTGAACCAGCTTTTTCATAGAAAGCTCCTCCTTATCTTTTTTGGCGATAGATTGGGGCTGCTTCTAATAGATCTTAAGGGTCTATGAATATTGCATATTACTCTATTCTTTTTAGTGTTGAGGGGTGTAGATAAAAGTAACCCCCGGCAGCCCGATTCTATAAAATTCAGGCCAAAAGAGGAGAAGGCTATGGATAGACAGGTGCGGAGGAACAAGCTTGAAACACAGCTATTTTTCGATTGAGGAACCGCCATAACTTAGCTATAATGAAGTGGTTTGCAGCCCGAAAGGGTGACAAAATTTGATAAGAAAGCTGGGACCTTAACACAAATGCATACCAACACGAAGTCCATGGGGAAATACGAAATCCTCTACGTGATAGGCATTATCGCCATCTCGTTTTCTTCAATCTTCATCCGCTGGTCTAATGCCGAAGTGTCGGTGATTGCCATGTACCGGATGTATATCACGAACATCTTGATGCTGCCGCTGCTGTGGCGCTATCGGGGAGAAATTGTGCAACTAACGGGCAAGCAATGGGGGCGTCTTATGTTTTCGGGGCTGATGCTGGGGTTGCATTTCTTGCTTTGGATGGGCTCCCTGCGCTTGACGACGGTCGCAAGCTCCACGGTCCTCCTGACCTTGGAGCCGATCATCGTGATGTTTGGATCGTTCTTCTTATTTGGGGCAAAAATCAATAAAGCGATGATCCTCGGCATTACGCTGGCATGCATCGGTTCGATTGCGATCGGCTCAGGAGATTTTGCCTTATCCGGTAAGGCGGTGAAGGGAGATTTGCTCTCCCTGCTCGGGACAATTGCGGTCGCGATTCATATTCTGGTCGGCAAGCAACTGCTGCAGACAATCAGTGCGTTTGTTTATAACTTCCTCGTGTTTGCCGTGGCAGGAACGTCGATGGCGGTATACAATGCAGCTGCCGGCATCCGGTTTACCGGCTATGAGCCGCGGGAATGGGGCATTTTCCTCCTGCTGGCGATCGTCCCTACGTTATTTGGCCATTACCTGTTCAACTGGCTGATGAAATACCTCAGCGCTTCGGCGGTGTCGATGGCCGTTCTCGGCGAGCCGGTATTTGCCTCTCTGCTGGCGTGGTTGCTGCTGAAGGAAAGCTTAACTCCGCTGCAGCTGTCAGCAGGCGTGCTCATCTTGTGCGGGGTATGGATCTTTATTCGCTATGGCAAAGAAACGCCTGCCGTAACTATGGAAAATCCAGTCTTACCGACAGGGCAGGAAGGGAAGGCAAGTTAAGGTCGGGCGAAGGGACATAAGAACAAAGGGACGAACCCGGAGAAAGCTCGCTTGGTTAACGTCCCTTGGGGTTATTTTTTTAGTTCAAAAAATTGACATTCGCGGCGCGGATGATAGGACAACTCGTCCACACCCGCCTGCGTGATAATGGTGTCCTCGGTGAATCGGATAATCATGCTGCCGTTGTCGATCATATGATCGTCGCGGAATACGCGAATGCGCAGCTTCCGGTCCAACGCTTCCTGAAAGTCCTGATCGGTAAACAGTTCTCTGAGAGTAGGCATCGTACGATATCTCCTTCGGTTACTAGATGGGCGGATCGGCGGATCGTAAAGAATGACTCCTGTTATTGTACCTGGAAGCCTGCTGGTTGAAAAGGGAACCTCTCCGACGCGGGAGATGTGGAGATAACAGAGAGGCATATGTGCAGTAGATACAGAAGTGCAGAAAAGTAGAGATTTCTCCTCTCTCGGCCGGCGCTTTTGCATGATTATCCCGTTCGTTCAGAATAGAGTGATTTGAAGCTAAACCCAGGTTCTGCTCCCTTATCGAAAGGGATAATGACGTAAAGGGCGTGCAGACAGACATATTGCGCGTTTCCACACCCCACACGTTTCGAAAAAAGTCGATCAGGAATTTTACCTCCTGATCGACTTTTGTTAGGTTTGCGGCAAATCCGGTACAGCCCAGCGCAGGATTAAGCCAGCGTGGGTTAAGCCACTGCCAAAGCCGTACACCAGCACGCGATCGCCATATTTCAAGCGGCCTTTGTCAACGCCAGTCTGGAGTGCCAGCGGGATGGAGGCAGAAGACGTATTCCCCATGTCCTGCACGCTTTGCAGGGTTTTGGCCAGGGGGAGATCCGCTTTCTCGCAGATCGATTCGATCATGCGCAGGTTGGCACTGTGCGGCACAAACCAGTCGATGTCCTCGCGAGCCAGACCCGCCTGCTCCAGCAGTTGCTCGATCCCGGCGGTCACGGTGCGGACGGCCCATTTGAACACCTCGCGGCCGTTTTGCACGATTTTGCCTTTCCCTTCAAGGGGCTCTCCGTTCATTTGATCCGACAACCCGGTGCGATACACATGGATGCCGCCGGAACCGTTCGTTCCTAGAATAAACGATTCGAATCCTGGCCATTCGTCTTCCGCCTCAGGGGTTGCCTCGACCAGCACGGCCCCGGCTCCATCCCCGAATAGGATGCAGGTGCTGCGGTCGGTGTAGTCGGTAATTTTGGACATCGTTTCCCCGGCCACGACCAGAATTTTGCGATGCAGGCCAGCGCTGATCATGCCGTTCGCCAAATGAAGTGCATAAGCGAACCCGGCGCAGGTTGCGTTCAAATCAATCGCCCCTGCCTGTTCCATGCCAAAATGCTCCTGAATCCGGCAAGACACGGTCGGAAACGAATAATCCGGCGTTGTCGTTGAGGTGATGATGAAGTCGACGTCGTCCAGCGAAGTCTTGTATGTCTTACGAAGCCGTTCTACCGCCTGAATGCTCAGATGGGAGGTGAATTCATTCTCCGCAGTAATATGTCGTTCTTTAATTCCCGTGCGCTGCACAATCCACTCGTCGCTCGTATCCACGAGCTGCTCCAAATCCGCATTGGTCAGGATTTTGTCCGGAACATAGGTACCGATTGCGGTAATGCGGGCCTTGGATTGCGGTGTTTGTACGGTCATCGAAATCACTCCTTTGTCGTGAAGGTTATATTTTTATGATCTGGTATTAGTACCTGGTGATAAATTGAGTATATCATGTTTTCAATTTCAAGCAACTGTGACTTGAATGCTATAATGGTTCAGTGGAAAGGAGTGTTCGATCGAACTTATGAAGACATTGGTGTTAGCCGAGAAGCCCTCGGTTGCCAGAGAGATCGCGCGAGTGATCGGCAGCCGAGATAAGCATAAAAGCCATTTTGAGGGACCTCAATATGTGGTGACCTGGGCATTAGGCCATCTGGTGGGGCTGGCCGAGCCGGAGGATTATGATAAGAAATACGCGACGTGGGCCCTGGAGGACTTGCCGATTTTGCCGGATAAAATGAAGCTTAAGGTACTGCGCGAAACCAGCCACCAGTTTAAGACGGTGCAGCAATTGATGCGCCGTCAGGACATCGGCGAGTTGATTGTGGCGACGGACGCCGCCCGCGAAGGGGAGCTGCTTGCCCGCTGGATCATGGATATGGCCAAGTGGAACAAGCCGTTTAAGCGGTTATGGATTTCGTCGCAAACGGACAAAGCGATCAAGGAAGGGTTCGCGTCGCTGAAGCCGGGCAAGCAATATGAACGCTTGTACCAATCGGCGCGCTGCCGGGCGGAAGCCGACTGGATGGTGGGACTGAACGTGACCCGGGCGCTGACCACCAAGTTTGGCGCTCCGCTCTCCGCGGGACGGGTACAGACGCCGACCCTTGGCATGATCATGCAGCGGGAGAACGAAATTCTTCGCTTCCGCTCAGAGGAGTATCATGTGCTGCGCGCGGACTTCGGCAAGTTCGAAGCGGTATGGCGCGGTGGGAACGGCGATGCGCGTATTTTTGATCAGGACAAGTTAAATGCGTTGAAGCAGAAACTGGAGGGCGCTTCCGGCCAAATCGTGAAGCTGGTGAAGCATGAAAAATCGGTGCCTCATCCGCTTGCTTACGATTTGACCGAGCTGCAACGGGATGCCAACCGGATTCTGGGCTTTTCGGCGAAGCAGACCTCCAACGTACTGCAGCGGCTTTATGAGCAGCATAAGCTGGTGACGTATCCACGGACGGATTCGCGGTATTTGACCTCAGATATGACAGGTACGCTCAAAGAGCGCCTGACGAGTGTCGCTGTTGGTCCTTACGCAAGTTTGGCGCGGCCGTTGCTGCGAGGTTCACTGCATCTGAGCAAGCGAGTGGTGGATGACAGCAAGGTCACCGATCACCATGCGATTATTCCTACGGAACAGACGGTGCTGTTGAACGCGCTAAATACGGATGAACGCAAGCTGTACGATTTAATCGTGCGGCGGTTTATCAGCTTGTTCTATCCTCCGGCAAGGTTTGATCAAGTTAGTGTGACAGTGCAAATTGCCGGGGAGACGCTGCATGCCAAGGGGACGACGATTAAGGATGCCGGATGGCGGGCAGTTTATGACGGGCAGGTCATGGAGGATGAAGAAGGCGGCGAGGACGATGCCGAGAGCGGCTCCGTGCTGCCGGAGCTGACGCAAGGTGAGGCCGTGAAGGTACAACGCTGCCGCGTGACGCCGGGGCGGACCCAGCCGCCGAAGCGCTACACGGAAGCCGCCCTGCTAACCCAGATGGAGAAGCATGGGCTGGGCACGCCAGCTACACGGGCGGACATTATTGAGAAGCTGATCAGCTCCGATACGATCGAGCGGCAAGGGAACTACCTGCACCCGACCGGCAAAGGGAAGCAGCTGATCGAGCTGGCACCGGCCGATTTGCGTACGCCGGAGCTGACAGCTCGCTGGGAAGCGGAGCTGGAGCGGATTGCACGAGGGCAAGGCCAGCCGGGACCGTTTTTAAGTGGAATCCGTGAGATGGCGACCAACCTCGTGCAAGGTGTAAAACACAGTCAAGCGACATATAAGCCGCATAACGTCTCCAACAGCCATTGCCCGGAATGCGGGACAAGGCTGCTTGAGAAGAAGACCGGGCGCGGCTTGATGCTGGTCTGCCCGAGCGAGGATTGCGGCTATCGCCGATCCGGCGAGAAGCGCCTGTCCAACCGTCGCTGTCCGCAATGCCACAAGAAGATGGAACTCAAAGAAGGCAAAGCCGGCAAGTATGTACAATGTCTGTCCTGCGGGATTACCGAAGTGTTGGGGAAAGACAAGGATAAGCATATGAGCAAGCGCGAGCAGCAACGCCTCGTGAAGCAGTATACACAGAAGCAGGAGTCCGGCGGCATCAATCTTGGAGAACTGCTGAAGGCAGCGTTGGAGAAGCAGAGCGACGATTAAGCTCGATCCCCAGATGACAGCAGCCTGGCGATGATGGCAGAGCCGGCTGATTAGGGCAGGGTCACGGCATGGAGGTGCGGCGCAGGCTTTGGCGGCATGCCATCACCCGATAACGCCGAATAAATCGGCAGCTTATTCGAGACGCTAAATAGCGGAGGTGATGAAGGTGCCGCATCATAAAGCGCGGAAGACCGAGAACCAGCAGAATAAGTCGAGCATTATGGAACCATCCATCGCGGCTAAACCCAAGAAACAGGCGGAAGTTGCGCCCAATCTGAACGGAATTTCAAAGAACGAATCTTGATATGGATGCGTCTGCAGCTCCCCGTTAGGGGAGCTTTCTTTTGTATGAGGCGTATGGGGATAGTGTAAAATCTCTGTGGGTGTAGGAATTGGAAAAAGCGGATATAGAAAAAGAGCTTCTCCCTTGGTAAAGTGATGTTTGACGCACAACACACCAAGAAGGAGGAAGCTCCTGTGAGCCACTTTACCACAANAATGCCGACGATGAAAGAGATTGAGCAATGGATTTTCCGGAAAATGCAGGAGGAATTCGCTCGTGCGATGAAGCAGGTACTGGAGGCGCTGGATCAGCAGATCCTGGAGCAACGGGACCGAGAGCGTTATCGAGTAAAGGACGAGCGTGAAACAAGCGTCAACA
>NZ_JADQ01000091.1:0-10592 GCF_000518465.1 Paenibacillus sp. J14
GCACGAGGCCCGGGAGCAAACGAAGGTTCGGGAGAGAATTTGCGTTGTCCGTTTGCACTAAGTTTTGAAAGAAACTGAACGTGCGTTTCTAGCTTGCAAGGGCTCTCCCTGACGAAGGCATAACATGTGGTAACCAACCCACGGATAGCAGCGTGCCGACCGTCGCTCGCATTTTTGCTCTCGCGCCACGTNCTCAGGCAGANTTAAAACCGAGGGCTTGACAAAAACGTTCATAGCAACGGACTCACGGGGCGTTATTTGCCAAAGATCAACCCAAATGATGCTTCTAAGAGCCTAATAAGGCACCTGAAGTCCGTTACAACGGGAAATTCTCGGGAAATGGATAAATAGCGTCATTAAGGTCCGTTAGCTCGGGAGGGGGGATCGGTGATTTGCGGTTATTTTTAGAAGTTCTGTTCAATCTAACAACAGGTAAGAAAAAATAACCTAAACGGAGTGAACAGACATGACAGTGACAAATCACCAGACGGCGCACCAAGAAGCGGTGGAGACGGTGCGGAAATTGATCAAGGGCATCGAGATCGCAATGCTGACCACGGTGACGAAGGAAGGGTTGGTGTCGCGTCCGATGAAAACCCAGGAGGTTGAATTTGACGGGGACCTGTGGTTTCTCACGAAGGAAGAGACGGACAAATACAGCCAGCTGAAGGATCACCCTCACGTGAACGTGTCCTACGTTGGGGACTCCTACGTGTCGGTACGCGGGACAGCGGAGGTGGTCAATGACCGGGAGAAGATTAAGCAGTTTTGGAACGCTGCGTATGCCAAGTTCCTGCATACGACCAGCGATGATCCGAACCTGGTCCTGATCAAAGTGAAGGCCGAGGCGGCGGAATATTGGGAGACCGGCAATCTTGTCAAAGTGATCAAGCGCATGTTCTCCCAGCTTACGGGAAAAGAAACCGAAGCGGAGCTGAACAAGACGGTGAAATTGTAGGTGTGCACCGATCAATAAAAGCCGCCTCGCGGCGGGTCGATAACGACCTGCAGGAGGCGGCTTTGGCATTTGGGTTTATCCCGTTGTTCTTATTTCTTCACCGGAATCAAAATCTTCTGTCCGATCCGGATCAAGTGCGGGTTCTTCAGTTCGTTGTACTTGGCCAGAGCTTGCCATGTCGTGCCATGCTCCAGGGCAATGTGGTACAACGTGTCGCCCTTCTTCACGATGTGGACGATGTCCTTCTCTGCTGAAGGCGCAGGGGCAGGCTCAGGCTTCGGCGTAGGAGCCGGTGCTGGTGCAGGAGCCGGTTCTGGTGTTGGTTCCGGCGTTGGCGTTGGTTCCGGAGCCGGGTTCACCGACTCAGCGGCCGAACTCAGTTTGAACTTGGCGTAGCCGCCTTCGGAATCAGCGACAAACTCCAGGTTATCGGCCTTTGCAGCAGCTTCCTTGGCAGCAGGCGAAGTCTCGAACGTTACGTTGGCGTTACCGAACGGAGCAAGCGACCAGTTGCCGTCTGCCGTTGGGTTGATCGTGCCGTTTTCACGGATGTAGTCGATGATGACTTGGCGGTTCTCATCCGGCGAAGCCAGGATGATGCGCTTGCCGTCCGGGTTCGCAAACTTGCTGGACGACGCGCGATAGTTGTTGCTGGCAACAACGAATTTTTGCTCTGGATCGATTGGCTTGCCGTTATAGGACAGGTTCACGATCCGGCTGGCTTTCTCATTAACCAGGGTGCCCTTGGCATCGTATTTCGCCGGTTGCGTTACATCGATTTGATACGTTACCCCGTCGATCACGTCAAAGTTGTACGTAGGGAAATCGTAGTTCACCAATTCTTGCTCTTCCGATTTGTTCGGATCGATTTGGTTGAACTGTCCGGCGGACCATTCGAGCCATTCTTTAATCTCAGTGCCGGTGACCAGCACCGCGTTCACCGTATTCGAGTACAGGTACAAGTCAGCGACGTTCTTGATTGCGATATCCCCAGCAGGAATATCTGTGTAGTAGTTCGCGCCTTGGCGTCCGCCGGCCTTGAATGGAGCGCCAGCCGACAGCACAGGCAAGCCTTCGTATTCCGTGCCTTGCAGATGCTTCTCGACGTACCATTTTTGCGCGTTGGTCACGATTTGGATCGAAGGATCGTCCTGGATCAGGGCGAAGAAGCTGTTAATTGGAGCCGTTGTCTTGCCGACCGGGCCGCGGATGTACTCCAGGGTTGCCTCATGGTCCTCTTTGATGGCGTCCCAGATCGTTTGGTCCGCATCGACCAGCGCTTTCTTATTCTCCGTATCGTAAATCGGCTTCACATCGACTTTGGAGTCTTTTACTGTCCAAGACTCACCGGATTTCTCCAGTGTCAGATCGATAATCCCCAAATTGTTGCCCCAATAACCCGGTTCTACGGCAGGTACACCGTTGATCGTCCCTTTGGCCAGGTCGACGCCGGTTTTGCCTTCGAAGGATGCGTCCGGGAACACTTTATGCGCGTGGCCGAACAGGATCGCATCGATGCCTTCCACCTTGCTCAGGTAGAGGACGGAGTTCTCCATCAGCGGGGTTTGTGGAATGTCCTCGAAGCCGGAGTGCGGTACCGCGATGATGAGGTCAGCGCCTGCTTTTTTCATCTCAGGTACGAATTTCTTCGCAGTTTCTACGATATCCTTTGCGATGACTTTCCCTTCCAGATTCGCCTTGTCCCAAGACAGAATTTGCGGCGGCACGAAGCCGATCACGCCCACCTTCAGCGTGTGCTTCGCTCCGGTGCTGTCAGTCACCTCTTTGTCGAGGATGATGTATGGAGTGAAGGCGTTTTTGTCGTTCGAAGGGTCTTGATCTTGATCATCCAAGTAAATGTTGGCGTTGACGTAAGGGAAGTCCGATCCGGCCACCGCCGTCTTCAAGAAATCCAGACCGTAGTTGAACTCATGGTTGCCGAAGTTGCCGGCGTCGTAACCAAGCAAGTTCATCGCTTTGTAGACCGGATGAGTCTCGCCCTCTTGAAGCTTGTCTACCGTCGCGACATAGTCGCCCAACGGATTGCCTTGAATCAGGTCACCGTTGTCGATCAGCAAGCTGTTCTTCGCTTCCGCACGCGCTTGCTTGATCAGCGTGGCGGTCTTGGCCAAGCCGTACTCGTCGGTAGGCTTGTCTGTGAAATAGTCGTAGTTCACGATGTTCACATGTAAGTCGGTCGTTTCCATAATGCGGAGCTCGACAGTAGCTGCACTGCTCGTGTCTGCGGCGGACGCCGTGAACGGCAGGGCTGCCAGGCTGGCCGCAAGCAAGGATGCAAGGATCAATTTAGGACTGCGGGATTTGAACAAGTTCACTCCTCCTTCGAATTTGGGTACTTCCTGACATGTCGGGTGAAATCATGTGCCGACAACATCGTTTAAATTTTACTTAAATATTTTAATGGATCTGGAAGGGCTTGTCATGAGGATTTTCGACCAGATCCCTCGAACTCGCATTTTACAAATTGTGTATATTCTGGGGGATTGATATGATATAGAAGAGGGAGGGATATTCATGGTTGGGCCTTCGGGCAAATCGGAGCTGGAAATAGAAGAGCGGCTAAACGACTTGGAGAAACGCCTTTATTCTCAAAATAAACGGTGGAAGGTCATCAGAAATATTCTCCTGGTCATTGGCCTCGTTTGGTTCGCATTGATCCTCGTCGGTGTCATTCAATTTATGTCGTCGGGATCTTGAAATTTACATAACATATTAAAAAAGGCGACCCTCAGGTCGCCTTAAACTTCTTCTGCGGACGATTGTGCAGTTTCTTGCGTTCCTCTGAATCCTTTTGGCTTCGCTTCGCCTCGGCGATTGGGCATGAAGATCGTTACCGCCAGGATCACGATGCTCAGAATGCCCATGCAAAGATAAGCGTCATTCGTTCCGAGAATGGTTGACATCTCTTTCAACTGGGCTGTAGACAAGCTTTGACCGGATTGCATCAGCTCGGCGGCATGGCTCTTGGTGCGCGTCGTATAAATGGTGACTACCAAGGCCGTTCCAATCGCACCTGCGACCTGACGGACCGTGTTCGTTACCGCCGAACCGTGGGCATTTAACTGCTTCGGCAGAGCGTTGAGTCCCGCGGTGTTTAGCGGCATCGTTAAGAAGCTCAAGCCGATGCGCAGCACAATCGTACGGAATACCAGGTACGTATACGACGTGGTTTCCGTTAAATGGGTCACGCCCCAAATCGCCGGAATCGTAAACAACAGCCCGATAATCACAATGGGCTTGATCCCGAATTTATCCAGTAAACGTCCGGAAATCGGCGACAATAACGCATTAATTAAAGCCCCAGGCAGCAGCAGCAGGCCGGTGTCCAACACCGAGAAGCCCCGGCTGTTCTGCAAGTAAAGCGGCAGCAGGATCATATCCGCATACATGACCATCATCATCATAATGCTGATGATTGTGGTGACGGAGAACATCTTTTCCTTAAAGACTCGCAAATCCATCAGTGGAACGGGCGAAGTAAGCTGACGCCAGCAGAACATCAACAGGAAAATACCGCCGATAATCAGGCACGTCAACACTTCGGCACTTCCCCAGCCTTTATTCCCTGCATTGCTGAAGCCAAAGAGAAGACCGCCGAACCCCAGCGTTGAGTAGACGATGCTGATCAGGTCCAGCTTCGGCTTCGAGGTTTCCGACACATTCACCATGTATTTCAATGCTAATGGAATGACGATCGCAACCAGCGGCAGCATTCCGATAAAAATCCACCGCCAGGAGAAATGCTCAATCACCAAACCAGCCAGCGTCGGGCCAATCGCCGGGGCAACGATCATCGCGAGACCGATGAGTCCCATCGCTGCACCGCGCCCTTCCTTCGGGAAGACCACCATCACGACCATCATTAACAGCGGCATGATAATGCCCGCCCCTGCGGCTTGAATCAACCGCCCTGTTAATAGAAACGGAAAGCTGGGGGCGACAGCGTTAATGAATGTCCCAGCGAGTAGCAGGAGCATGGAGCTGATAAACAACTGCCGGGTCGTGAATCGCTGCATCAGAAAAGCCGTAATCGGCACAAGGATCCCATTCACCAACATGAATCCGGTAATCAGCCATTGCACGGTCGTAGCCGAAATGGCGAATTCCTTCATTAAATCGGGCAAGGCGACATTTAAGATCGTTTGGTTTAAGATCGATAAGAACGAGCCCAAGAGCAGGACGGGCATCAGGATTTTTTTATTCACATGGGGTGCTGCGGTGTTCACGGTGTTGCTCCTTTCGTAATGACCATTTCATTGACGGGTCGTCAAGTAATTGATAATCTGTCGATAAAAAATACTACCACGCAACGCTGCAAATGACCATTTACACATTCCGCCGAAGTGTAGATTAATCAACAGTTTGTCAGGTCTGTGTTGAATAATTTGCGGATGATCGTCAAAGGAGAAGCGAAATGTTGAGCAATAAGGAGGGCAAGGTGGACCCCCGCGTCATTCGGACGAAGCGAATGTTCCGGGAGGCGTTAATCGCATTGCTGCACGAGAATACCGATCTGCGCAAAGTCACTGTGCAGGGCTTGGCTGATCGGGCCGGGTTAAATCGCGCTACGTTTTATCTGCATTATCGCGATGTGGAGGATTTACTGGAGCAGCTGACGAAGGAAGTGTTAGATGAGTTGGCTCGGAGAATTCACCCGCTCACTGAGAGTGGTCTGACCAAGGACAACAATCCGCTCGTCTCCTTCCTGGAGGAGATTTACGAGAATGCGGCTTTATTTCAAGTGCTGCTTGAAAATAAAGAGTTCCGCCATCAACTGTTCGAGATCATGATGAACATCGTATCGACGCGGCGGGCGCGCCGGAAGGCGGCAGATCCGTCCAAGCAAGTCCCCATCGAGGTCATTGCCGCATCGACGTTGGGAATCGTCACCTGGTGGATTGAGGAAGGCACCCCTTATAGTCCGAGCTATCTGGCCAACCAAATCAATCAATTATATCGAAGAAGCAGTCCATCGAAGGCTTAAGGATCGTGTTGAGCGTACGCTGTCGTTAACCTATGGGATATGGGAAAAAGGAGGAGAGGCAAGTGTCGGCAGGGATTTTGGCGCATTTATTGGGGAAGCAGCCTTATCGGGAGCTGGCCGCGAAGGTGGCCGCCTATGAATTTCCTTATGTGCAGTTGGCGTTGTCCAAAGCCATTTCGGATGTGGATTGCTCGTTGGGCAAGTTAAGCCCGGGCTTGGCCATGGACATCGGCGGCGCGTTTGCGGATCACCGCGTACGGATCGCCGTGTTAGGATGCTATGCCAGCCTGATCGACCTGGATGAGGAGAGCTACCGGCACAATGTGGACCGATTCAAGGAGCATCTGCGCCATGCGCGGCATTTTGGTGCGCCGATTGTGGCAACCGAGGTCGGCAAACCGGCGGACACAGAACGACTGCCGGCGCATTGGGAGCGCCTCAACCGCGCGCTGGAGGAGCTGGTGGATGAAGCCGAACGCTGGGGTGTGACCATCGGCCTTGAGGCGGCCCAAGGGCACTTGATCGATTCGCCGGAGACGATGGCGCAGACGCTGGAACGCTTCCCCTCTTCTTGTGTGGGTGTTGTTCTCGACCCGTGCAATTTGATGAATACCGCTAATTTTGACCGCCAAGATCAGGTGATCCAGACGGCCTTCGAGCTGCTGGGTCCGCGTATCGTCAGCGCCCATGCCAAGGATCTGCAACGCGGCGCGAACGGCGAACTGCTGGAAACCGCTGCAGGTTTAGGGGAGCTGAACTACCCGCTGTTTTGGAGGCTGCTGGAGCAGTATAAGCCCCGTAGCTTCGTGACACTGGAGGCGGTGACGGAGAAGCAATGCGCTGAGGCAGCGAGGTTTGTACGAGAGGGGAGAAGCCAAAGATGAGGCATACGAAAGAGAGTTTAACCCGCCAACTGGAGGCTCTGGGGTTGGACGGTACAGGCACGGTGCTGGTCCATTCCTCCATGAAAAGCATTGGTGAAGTCGAGGGCGGCGCAGATACCGTTTTGGATGCGCTTACAGAGTATATGGCGCAGGGGTTGTTAGTGTTTCCTACGCATACCTGGTCATATATCAATAAAGATCACCCGCGGTTCGAGGTGGAGCATTCCCCGGTGTGCGTTGGCATTCTGCCGGAGCTGTTCCGGAAGAGACCCGGCGTTATCCGATCGTGGCATCCAACCCATTCGGTCGCCGCGTTAGGTCGGGATGCTCAGGCGTTTACGGCGGAGGATCATCGGTTTGATACGCCTTGTGCCCGAGGGTCCTCATGGGGGAAGCTGCTCGACCGTAAAGCAACGATCCTGCTCGTTGGGGTCGATTTGAGACGGAACACCTTCATTCATGGGGTGGAGGAGTGGGTGGATATTCCGGGGAGACTTACAGACGATCACGAAATGTTGTACACGATCACGCCGGACGGTACGGAAATTCCGGTCCCTTCCCGCAGACATTGCGGGTTGCCTTGGTCGGAGCATTTTTGGAAGGTGGAAGAAGTGCTGGAGTATCGAGGGGCCTTGCGCAAGGGGAAATTGGGAGATGCCGTGGTACGGGTCTGCGATGCGGCCGGCGTGGCAGAAGTCATTACAGAAATGTTGAAGGAGGAGCCGGATTTGTTCTCCGATAACGAACCGCTTCAAGATCCGGAACGCTGGATGGGGAGCCGATCAGAATGAACCGGAAGGAGGAGAATCAGATGAAGACGATCACCGTACAGAAGTTGGTGGATACGTTTAAGTTGGAAGTGCTTGCCGGGGAGGAACGGATGGATCGTGAGATCACGCGACCTCGGACGCATCGGCCGGGGCTGGAGTTCGTGGGGTATTTTGATTTTTTTCCCATGAATCGGGTGCAGGTGTTGGGCCGTAAAGAAATCAACTACCTGTTGACATTAAGCGTAGAGGAACGCAAGCTGCGGATCGGGAACATCGTGAAATATCACCCTCCGTGCTTTATTGTGACGTCCGGGCAGCAGGAGTTTCCTTATCTGGAGCTGTATTGCGAGGAGGAGGGGATTCCGTTGCTGCGGACGGAAGAGACGGCGACGGAGTTTATTGCCAAGCTGGACAGTTATCTGGTCAAGGCGCTGGCTCCGGAGATCTCAATCCATGGGGTGTGCGTGAACGTCTCGGGGATCGGTATCCTGCTGCGCGGCAAATCCGGCATCGGCAAGAGCGAAACGGCGCATACCCTGATTCGCAGAGGGCACCGTCTGGTCGCGGACGATATTGTCGTGTTAAAAAAGCTAAGCCCAACCACCTTGCTCGGAACTCATAACGAAACGACCCGCGAATTTCTGGCTCTACGCAGCATCGGACTGATTAACGTGGTACGGCAGTATGGACGTCGAGCTTTTCAGGATGAGACGCGGATCGTCTTGGATATCGAGCTGGTGCCGTGGCAGGAAAATGCCCTCAACAACGAACTGGAGACCGTGCCGCAGTTTACGGAATACTTAGGGGTCCAGATCCCGCACATCGAAATCCAGCTCCAACCGGGCCGGGACGTCGCCGGCCTCATCGAGGCTGCCGCGAACAACTGGTACCTGAAGCAGCTCGGTTATAGCGCGGTGGATGAGTTTATGAAGCGGATTGAGGAAGAGATGGGATCGTAGGGGCTGCTGGTGAGCTCCTATGATCCCAGCGAACCCACTGGTGAGGGGGGAGGTTCAACGATGCAAATGATGTGGAAAGTGAACGGAGTCAGCGTGCTGTATGCTTTTTCCCTATTTATGCAAATGGAGCTTCTGATGAACGTGTATCGGCTGGAAAGGGTCACCGGAATTGCTCATATGGATCGTTATGTCCCTGTGGCGGTGTTGCTGCTCTTGGTTCTGTTCTCCATCCTCGCGTATGTTCTGACGAAGCTCCACCTGAACCCCGGGAAACGCAAGTACCTGACAACGATCTTGTGGATTCCTTACTTCCTGTTGTTTATCAAAGGGTTTGCTTACATCTATCCGATCACCGATCCCCAAGAGGTGCCGCTTCCGGGGATCGGGTTGGTTGTGATCGCGGCGTGTGGGTTGTATCCGTTATATATTGCGGGGGTGACGTTTTGGGCGGGGGTTGGGTTTCGAGATCCCAAGACTTTATAAGCTTGTCCAGTGATAAACATTTCTCCTTTTAAGAAAATAAAGTGCTCCGAGGCTAAAGATAAGAGCGACTGCGGCTTGGGTCACCATGCAGCTTTGGAGGGAGAGGTTCGGATTGGCTCGATTCCACTGCATCAGATACAGAAATCCTTGACCGGTGCCTGTAGTAAACATGCCGAAAAAAAGATAAGCCAAAGGCAGCACGATGCCTAGTGCGATATTTTTGAAGAAAATCAGAAAGAAACTAGATAATATCATATAGAAAACCACCGAGGTAAAGGCCAGCCCCAGCTCCTCCGCCGAATAATTGCCCATATCACGAAGAGCCGCAGTGTAGACTGCGGAGTAGACCAAGCTCAGCAGGACGGGCCGGATCCAGCCAACGAAGAAGGCATTCAACGGATAGGTGAGAAGAAGTTCTTTATGATTGATTGAACCCATTTGGTATAACGACGCTACTACTGGAAACAGCATCACCGGGAACACGATATAAATTAAGAGTTGGTTCGATAGATCGGCGTTGAAGTTCTTTAACCATACAGCCAGCAACGTAAGGATAAGCGGAAAGAGCAGGAGGCTGTACCGAGTTTTAAATAGATAACGCCAGAAAATTATCTCTTGTTTAACCAAACCATATACCCCTCTTCCAAAGTAGGTGATGCTGCAGTCGCTTTAGAATCCAGCGGATCGGGTGCTATGTACCGAAGACGAAGCTGACTGGAATCCAGTTGGAGATGCTGGGTCATCAACGCTGCGGGATTTGTCTGAATTTGCTCGGCGGTAGAGACATCTGTAGTAAGCTCCCACACCTTTCCTTTTGCAAGAGATACGACTTCTTCAATCGAAGGATACGGCTGGATCGTACCACCTTGCATCAACAGGACTTGATCACATGTCATGGCCACGTCTTCCGTAATATGGGTAGAGAGAATAACGATTCGGTCTTGCCCCAGCTTTTTGATCAGATTCCGGAAACGAATTCGCTCCTCGGGATCCAAGCCTGCGGTTGGCTCATCGACAAGCAGTAAGGCGGGATGATGAAGGATCGCCTGAGCAATCCCCAACCTCTGTTTCATGCCTCCTGAGAACGATTTGACCAGATCTTCCGCATGTTGTTCCAGATTCACTTCCTGTAAAATAAGAGGGATCTCTTTCGAGAGCTGCCGAGTGTCCAATCCTCGAAGCACCCCCATGTATTCCAGGTATTCTCTTGCTTTCAAGTTGGGGAAGCCGCCGATATGCTGCGGCAAATTGTACCTCTGTCAATAGAGTAGACACAAAGAATCGAGAAAATTATGCGGCAGATCGGTACATACGTTCGCACTCATTGGGCGTAGAATACCCAATCGCGGAATGGATTCGTTTTCCATTGTAGAAGCAGGTAATATATTCAAAAATGCGTTTCTTGGCTTGCTTGCGTGTTTTGAACTTCTCCAAGTAGACAAGTTCTTTCTTAAGCACACTGTGGAACGATTCAATACACGCATTATCGTAGCAGTTCCCTTTGCGGCTCATACTGCCTTTCATCTTGTAGGT
>NZ_JADQ01000092.1:0-8926 GCF_000518465.1 Paenibacillus sp. J14
CCCTCTCTCTCCGTTCTGAATTACATCACAATAAGAGCCTCCGGTAATCCGGAGGTTCTTTGTCGTTTGAGGGATGAGAACCCTCGATTGGAGGGGGCTTAGGACAACCAAAATATTTTTTAAAATTAGGGCTTGCAAGCCGGAAATCTTTTTGCTATACTCATTTTTGTCGCCGCTTCTAGTGGTGATGAAGCTGTGGCCCGTTGGTCAAGGGGTTAAGACACCTCCCTTTCACGGAGGTAACAGGGGTTCGAATCCCCTACGGGTCACCATCCCTTTTATTAATTTCATATGCGGTAGTGGTGGAATGGCAGACACGCTATCTTGAGGGGGTAGTGGGCGTACGCCCGTGGAGGTTCGAGTCCTCTCTACCGCATCCTAAGAAAGTGAAGAACCTTGCGTTTAGCAAGGTTCTTTCTTCATGCCCAAAGGCTTAGACAGGGGCTAGATTTCGAGTAACGTGCGAATTGCATAAGCCACTCCGTGTTCGTCATTGGTTCGGGTGATCGAGGTGGCCAGGCGCTTGACGTCATCTACAGCATTGCCCATAGCGATTTTGGTACCTGCGACTTGAAACATGGAGATATCATTATAGCTGTCACCGATCACCACGGTATCGGACATCTCGACGCCCAAATGGCCGGCGAGAAATTGTAAAGCTTGGCCTTTGTCGGTTTCCTTCGCGATGACCTCTACAATATGCTTGGCGGAGGTAGTCGTTTGCACCTGAGGCTGCACGTTAAAATGTCGCGTGATTTCATCGAGTTTTTCTTCGTTATAGCTAAATACCAGAAGTTTGTATATAGGACGCTCTTGCTCGATGAGCTGCAGTGGATTGTCGATTCTCTCGAAACCAAATTGAACGAATTGGATTTTTGCGCTCTCCCACAATCGATCCCGATCGACCTCCGCATTTGCGCTGACCAGCATATCCATTTCAGCGAGCAGCTTTTGCTCGCCGCTTGACGGTGAATAGATGGCTTCAGGACAAAATATTTCGAAATAGACGTCCTGTTTCAGCAAATAACGAATGGCTTCCGCAGCAGCGTTCGAGTGAATTGGCGTTTCCCGCAGCAGCATTCCTACCCGGTCGAACACTTCTGCGCCATTGGATGCGATAATGGGAATGGACAGCTCCCCGGTTAAATGTCGGGCATCAAAGCTTGCTCTTCCGGTACATAGCGTTACGGTATGCCCCTGTGCTACGGCATGCGAAATGGCGTCCAAACCTTGGGAGCTCGGGCGGCTGTTCGAGGTCAGCAGCGTTCCGTCCAGATCAACAGCGATCAGTTTCATCGTTAGTTTCCTCCTATCCTCCCATCATGGGTGAGGGTTATCTTTATGGTTACGAGTATAAATTATGAAATGCATTTCAGGTCAAGGAGAGATCAAAACGTGGCAACTCAGCTTTGGATCATTGTTCTGATTGGAGCGGGAACCTATTTAATACGGGCAGGTTCCTTAGTATTAGGCAGCCGGATCCGGTGGTCCGATTCTACGAAGGAATGGTTAGCGTATGTGACGCCTGCCGTGCTTGGCTCGCTGATCGGCCCGCTGCTGCTGCTTGATGATGGGAAGTGGATACCGCTGTCGGAGAACCTGATGCTGTTTGCCGCGATTCCTACGATGTTGATCGCCTGGTGGACACGCCGTCTTCTGTTAACAGTAACCGCCGGCGTGCTGTTTTATGCAGGTTTTCACGCTTGGCTCGGCTGACCAGGATCAAAAGATAAATAGAGGGAGAGGAAGCATTCATGAATCGACCGAAACGAAGTGAAGAGATTCAACATGCTTTACGGGATGCATTTCCGATTCTGCTGGCTTATTTTCCATTGTCCATGACTTACGGTGTGCTAGCTGCGGCGGGGGGAATGCCGGGGGGAATGACTGTGTTCAGTTCGGTGTGGATCTTCTCGGGAGGGGCCCAGTTTATGCTGTTAGGTATGTTAGCGTCCGCTGCGGCTCCCGTGACCATCGTAACGACACTGCTGCTGTTAAACATGCGTCATGTCCTCTATGGAGCAACGATGGGACCTTACCTGTCGACATGGCGGGAATTTCCCAAATGGTTGGCAGCGATTGGCCTAACCGATGAAGGGTTCGCGGTCACTTCCAGCCGGGCAACCCAAGGGGGGCCGATATCGCCGGCTTATTATATTACTTTTGCGTTGGCGATTTATGGATCGTGGATTGCCGGTACAGCGGTAGGTACTGGATTAGGGAGCTTCGTTACCGCAGAACTGGCAGAAGTTTTAACTTTTGCGCTGCCAGCGCTCTTCATCGCGTTGCTTGCCGGGGGCGAGCGTACTTTGCCATTTCTGGCCGCAGCTGGCTGCGGGGCCGTGCTCGCCACCTTGGCAGGGATGCTCCAGCTTGGGGGGATTGGCCTGATTGCCGGAGGCTTGGCCGGAGCTACGCTGGGGCAGCAACTCAGCCGAATGTTATCACGGCGGCCATCGGCAGCCCAGGACAAAGCTGAACGTGCGGTACACTAACGCTAAAGCGGATTTCATTATGGTTCCTGCTGGGGCGGTAAGTCCAGATTGGAGGAGTATTTGGGATATAGTGCCCGGATGCAATCAGGACAGATGTCATGCGTAAATTCAGCGTGGGTATGTTGGCTTAGGTAAGCCTCGGTGGTGCACCATCTGTTGCCTTCATCCTTGATCTTCTTACATACGGCACAAATGGGAAGCAGCCCCCGGAGCGTGCGGGTATGTGCGAGTTCATGCTGAAATTGAAGTTGCAGACGCTTTAGCCGGGTGATGTTGGTGCAGGTGATCACGATGCCTTGAGGGGAAGAGGGGTCCTCTTCGGCATAAGGAGTTAATTCGGCGAGAAACCATAACTCCGCATTGTGGGCGGGGGCCTTGAATTCAATCTCAAAAAGATCGGCTTCCCCGCTTAAGATTTTCGAAAATTGCTCCAACAGCTGATGGGGATTAAAATAAGTATGATCATGCGGCCCATGCTGAAAAAACCGAAAAACGTTTAATCCGGGCCGTGCCCAGCCGGGAGCAACGCCCAAAAAAGCGGCTTGTTTGGCCCAAGTTCGGTTGACAGAGACGATCGTTCCATTCGGTTCAATGATTGCAACGCTTTGATTCAAAGAATGATAGGGTTCCTTCCATTGGAGGTTGTCACTCATGGCGGGTACGCTCCTGTCATGAAACTGAAGGCAGTCTTCCGACCTATTAAGTACTTGCCAGTGCTGTGTTAAGATAGGTATAGTTCCAGTATTTCACTCTATTATAAACGCATCAAAGTCACTATACAACGATTAAATTACTTAATTACGTCATCAAAGCTGTTGAGGAAGGTTGGAGAGAAGTTGTCAATCTACGAACGTATTGAACTGCTGATTAAAAACGCCGGCATGACCAAAAAGGCGTTTTGCCTCGAATTGGGGATCAGTACCGGGAACTTCGGGGATTGGAAGCGGGGAAAGTCCACGCCGAGCACGAATAAATTGATTGAGATCGCGGCTTTCTTCGATGTTAGTCTGGACTGGCTTATGACGGGAAAAGAAAAACAGGCGGAGTACGTGCAGGATCATAGAACGGAATATACCACCACCACCGATAAAGACTGGGGGGCGTTCATCGGCACGTTAACCGAAGCCGAGCGGGCTTTTGTTCGGGAATATATCGAGTTTGTCCGTTACCGGAGGCGGAAGACCGGTCGGATGGACAAATAATTCCACTTTACTTTTGGAGACAGCAAAGCTATAATTACCATGTTCGTCTGAACCTAGACTTAACATATGCGGTAGTGGTGGAATGGCAGACACGCTATCTTGAGGGGGTAGTGGGCGTACGCCCGTGGAGGTTCGAGTCCTCTCTACCGCATGACAGAAGAATTTCTCGGAGGATCCGGGAAGTTCTTTTTTTGATTTGCATTGACTTGGGTTGGACGTGTAGGGGATAGGATGGTGATTTTTTGCACATTCTATTAAAATCTTGCGCAAAGTGCGTCAAATCAAGCCGTTTGGGCAGGTTTTCAAGTTGACACGCCGATAAAAATTCATTAATATGTCTAAGTACTAAAAGAGCTGCGCTCTGTGGAACGAAATTTGATAATACGGGTGATAACATGGCTTACAGACCGAATGTTGTAAATGTGACCAAGGCCGGCAGCAACGAGAATGACGGATTATACGAGTTTATCGTGAATCTGGCCGATGGTACGGCGTGCCGCGTGTTTTACCACCGTAATCCCGAATGGCGGTTAACCAACGTCAGCAGGCTGCAAAAGACACCTTGCCCGGTCTGCCGTAAAGACTTCATTTGCGGATGTATGGAGAAGTTTTCGGATGAAATCAACCGTCAGATGGTAGAAGGACAGTGGCTGGAGAAGCTGACGTCCTAGTAAAAACGCTTTGGCCAGCTGGCGACAGCAAGCACGGGAATGGTCCCGTGCTTTTTTCATATCTTCTAAATAGATGAGTAGATGGGTTCTGCGTTACCGCGAACAGGAGAGGAGGATGGAGGATGTCAGATAAACCAGTTGAACGGAATGAACATGTGATTTTATTTGACGGCGTCTGCCATTTATGCCAGGGAGCGGTCAAGTTTATTATCAAACATGACCCGGCTGGGCGGTTCCGCTTTGCCTCGCTGCAATCCCAGGCAGGGAGCCGGCTGCTGCAAGCGGCAGGGGCGCATGAGAAGTCGCTGGACAGCGTCGTGTTGATCGAAAATGGAACCTATTATATCCGCTCGGCGGCGGCGCTGCGCATTGCTAGAGGTTTACGCTACCCCTGGCCGCTGCTCTATGCGTTGATCGTCATCCCGAAGGGACTTCGAGATGCGGTCTATCAATTTATCGCCAAACATCGTTACCGTTGGTTTGGGAAGGACGAAACCTGCCTCGTGCCGACCCGGGAGCTGAGGGAGCGGTTTTTGGAGGAGTAATATGGAATTTTATAACCAAACAGTTAAATTTTTTGTGTAAAATATCTGAATGTTTAGAATATTTTTATTTTGAAGTTTTCTGCGAGAAAAAGCCCTTTTATTTGATTCAATTTTGATTGTGCCTCCAATGCTCTGGTGCTTGATCCCTTCTATGCCATAATTTTGTTGAAAAATTTGTAAAAGATACTACCTAAAAAATACAATACTAATCAAATGATTAGATAGATATATCAAAATAAACTAGGCTTGCGGTCAAATTTTGATCCAAGCTTTTTTATTTTATATTGCTAATTCTAAATAAATACATCATTAAGGTACTAAATATCTATTTTAGAATAAATGGTAGATTTTGCTGAATCCAAAAGTTACGATAGTCTGGGTAAGGGATTTGCCAGAGCCTGGACGTTAACTGATAGCGGAGGAAGCGGCTCAGCTACGTGGGAAGTTGAATATGGATTTAATAAATTTGCAATTGATGAAGATTTCATTCATGGTTATCATAATTCCAAAGGTCATACAGTTAAGCTAACTAATGGTAACGACACCTATTCAGATTCTAATTCTGCGGGTAAATGGTCTAGAATTGATGTAAGACATGCTGGTCAAACTGTCTTTTATAATTTTAACTTCTAATTCATAAATAATTGTTAGTAGTCCTCACCGCTACAAGTAAAATACTTGAAGCGGTGAGTCTACTTATACTGGGGGTTACCTATAGTGAAGTTATTGAAATACATCATATGCTTTTGCGTGTTTTTATTCGGTCTATTAATCATTGGAGAAAGTCAGAGATTCAGATTAGATAATTTTTTCACGCCATATCATTACACCTCTTTTTATTTGCAGTTTAGTCAAAATGAAAATGATATGAAGCAAGATATACTGAAAGCCTCTGAGAAAAATGGGGTTGAATTTTTTACTTTTATCAAAAACTCAAATCATAATGTGACTGAAATCAAGCTGTATGGATCTTCCGGTGCAGAGAAAAAAATTGAGGAGATTTCATCGATTCATTATAGAGAATATAAAACTTTGTTTTTGGGAGATATTCAATTTAGTTTTCACCCCTTTGAGCAAATCGAAGGACTGGAAAATATACATGATTTTTATCTCATTGGGACGAGTCGACAAGTGGAGAAATTTAAATCGGAATTAATTGACAAATATGCAGGGAACTTCCCTCAAGAAGGATATGTAAATCAAGACACAACATATTTAATTATCGGAATTTGGGTACTAATGATTTCTATCACTTTGGTTTTAACTTATTATGATGTTCTTTATCAGAAGAAAGAAAACCTTATACGAATTACAATGGGGGAGCAATTATCGACTCTCATTTGGAGAAATATAGCAATAGATTCTTTGGTGTATATTTTGATTTTAGCATGTTTATTTTTCCTGCTGGGTAAGGTAACATCTGTATTTCTTAGCTTACAAATTTCGTTTTATGGATTCAGTGCACTCCTGGTATTAAACGCCTTAGTATACTTAACTTCTCGATCCTATCCAATTCGAGAGGCATTTTCTAATGCAAACAGTAGTTCGAGAAAACTTCTTGCTATTAATTATATTTTAAAATTGATATCGGTTATGATAACCACATTTGCAATTTCTAGCAATCTGGTCTTTGCTTTTGATTCATACAATGTGTATAAGCAAAAAGTATTTTTTGAAGAATTTGCTGACTATTCCTATATTACTTTGAGGTATAGACCAATAGTCAAAAGTAATGGTGAAGGAGACCCTAAGTTTAAGGAGAGCGAACTGTTACAATCCAAATTTTATACTGATCATTTTAGAAATGCTAACGCTACATTGCTATCAAAGGTACACGACACACTAGGTACAATACCAACCATCATGGCCAATCGAAATGCTGTTTCTTATTTGATAGAGAAAATACCTGAACTAGAAAAAATTAGGAAGGATAAAAGTGTTTACTTTATTTTGCCTGACTCATTAGCTACGAATGAATCACTTTTACCTCAACTGGAAGATAAATATGATTTCTTTGAAAATAATAATATTGGTAAAGATTATGAAGTCCTTTATTATAAAAAAACTGTAAATTTAGTCGCTATCGATCAGAATCATATTTATGGAAGTGAAAGGGTAAAGAACCCTATTATTATACTTAATAACCTGTTACCAGAAGAAGAGCTTAAACTTAATTATATACCTAGTAAAGGAGTATATATGTATGAAATCATGTATGACATATCGGACGAAGAATTTAGGCAATTTGTTCAGAAACATCACTTAACAGAGTCGACAGCTATCTTTAGCAAAATGAATGTTCTCAACAAATATAACGAAAGCTGGAATATTGCTAAAAAGGTGTTGTACATTAACTCCATATTTAGTGTCCTTGTTTTGTTTCTTGAATTTATTATTATTGCATCGATTATTAAACTTGAATACGAAGTTAATGCCATTGAGTTATCCATCAAGAAAGTTCTAGGCTATAGTATTTGGCAAAAGAACTGGAAGATTATATGGATTACATTAGCTACAACTGCTATTAGTATTGGTTGTTCAGTAGTCATTTCCCAATACTTAGGGTTAGGTTTATCAAAATTTTTGCTCTTCGGAGGGATTATTATTTTTGTCTCTGAACTGATTGCCATTCTTACATATGTCCGAAAAGTTGAAAAATCAAAAATTTCTAAAATACTGAAAGGAGGAAATCTCTAATGATCAAAATTGAAAATCTATGCAAGTCATTTAACGGGGTTCCTCTCTTTCAGAACTTCAGTCTAACGGTTGAGACAGGGGAGTTTATCATTTTTTCCGGCCCTAGCGGCTGCGGTAAAACCACCTTACTAAATCTCATTGGGGCCATAGAAAAACCTGATGCAGGGGCGATATGGGTCGATGAAATGAATGTTGCGGATAAAAGAAACCATCTTCGGTTTTACCGAACAAAGGTGGGGTTCTTATTTCAAAATTTTGCTTTGGTCGATAACAAGACTGTGAAAGAGAATCTCCAATTGATTCGAAAGGATTGTAAGACAGGTATCTCTATTACAGATGCTTTAAAATTTGTGGGGCTTGAAGATAAATTGAACAATAAAGTGTACACCCTCTCGGGAGGGGAACAACAACGGGTGGCATTAGCTCGTCTTATGCTCAAAAAATGTGATGTGATTTTAGCGGATGAACCTACAGGATCGCTGGATCGGAACAATGCGGATGTCGTTATGGGGTTGCTAAGGAAGTTTAATGAAGCTGGCAAAACAATTATTCTAGTAACACATGACGAAGAGATTAAAAAGCAGGGGGGACGAGTAGTTAATTTATGCGAAGTTTGAAATCTAAAATAGTTATTATAATTAGTGTTAGTCTTATCGTACTTTTTGGAATCTGGAATGTTGTATGGTATGTAGTGACCAATAATCGCTATCATGACTTTTTAACGGTCGTTCCAAAAAGTCAATTTGGTAATCACATTTTAAAAAAGATGGATATGTATATAATGTTGAACAACCGTTTATGAATTAACATTAGATGAGCATATGAATCCAGTAGGTAATCAAAGAATAATAAAAGATATGGATGATATACAACCTGTAATAACAGAGCTAATAACAAGGGCTTCATCAGTCTGGGATCTACAATGATTAAACTACTTCAATAAATTAGGGAACAGCTTGATTTCGCTTTTTCGAAGCTTTCGTAAAGTCGGTTCAGACTCCGTGTCAACTCATATAAAAATGTTACCGAAGGATAATGGTTCACTCACGTAATTTTGTTACCCAGTGGAGGCTGTTACATAGCCTCCACTGGGCGCGTAGCGGAGGCAGNCGTCACGGGNTGGGAAAGCAGCGCTTCCAACTGATTGTGTAATGCAAGCGGATCTTGGGAAGTCTGATACGCCTGTAACCGTTGGGTTTGTTCTGGTCGTAGCACGCCCAATTCGATTAACCGGGCAACGGGTGTTTTGGCCGTGTCGAATGTTTTCTTTACACGAGCCCCGCGACGCTCCTTGCCGATCAGCTTGCGAGTGGGCA
>NZ_JADQ01000093.1:0-8318 GCF_000518465.1 Paenibacillus sp. J14
ACAGACTGTGATGCGGGCAGCGGCCGCCGAGAAAGAGCCTCAGCAGCACGTCGCTTTGCAAACGACGGAAATGAAAAATCCGTTCGCAGCCAAGCATCCAGCCAACGATGAGATAGAGCAGAATACGGTAAACGGGGAAGAGGGAGTTGCGCGCTTTGCCGCCGGAGAGGCTGCACATCGCCTCCGGCAGTTTGATTTTTTCGAGAAAGGCCAGGAAGATTTTGATGCCGCCGCAGNTNGTTGCGTTTTGTAGTGAAAATTCTGTTTTAATTTTGCTGATCGTTGTGGTAGACTTCACCTATAAGGTGCTCCTCTCTTTGGGTGTAGTGTTCCAAGTAAACACCATTCTACCAAAGATTCGGAGCCCTTTTCATATTTTCAAGAAGCGATACTTTCGAAATTCAGGATTAATTTTGTTTTCCATAGATTTGCTAATTTCAAACTTCATATGATTCTCCATAATCAATGTAACTGATCCTTGATCTTATGCACCCATTTTGGAAGAGATTCGGCCTGATATTTTAAAATACTATGTTCAGCTTGCATAACGATTTTACCGGAAACTTCGCTATTATCAATCACAATCAAATGATCAATGAGATGGATATGAGTTAGCAGATTTTGCATGGATGTGGTTTGTCTCCGAACGATGTCTTTAGTCGGTATATGATGTCCACCGGTTTGAACTCTGGCGGCAACACGTTCGATATTGAGCCGAACATCATTTAGACCCACATAAAACATCGTCACTTCAAAGCCGTTCGCCTTGGCATCCCGTATCAGTCGAATAGCATTGCCGCCAGCCAAAGTCGTTTCTAACGAAAAATCTCGTTTATGCTGAATACATTCTCTCGCAAGCTTAATCGCTTCTTTGCCCGCGGATACTTTGCGGCGATCCGGATGGTCAGGATCAATGCCGCGAGCTAAAGCGTCGGGATCAATATTGACACTGATACCAAGCCTGTCCACTATCAGATTGCGAATGGTGCTTTTACCGCTGCCGTTATTGCCGGCGAATACAATCATCACGGCGGAGAACTCATTCATGAGGAACCCCTGGATTGTCGATCGGCTCGATCAGGCCGTTTGCATATTCTTTGACAATCTGGCCTTTTTCCGTTTGATAAACAATGTAAGTTCCGTTCGCTTTTGCATCCAGTTTCGCGCGATCGCCCGTAAGTTTGATCAGTTTTTGCAAATCTTGAACACGCTCCATCATCGATCACCACCGAATCCGTCTCCATTTAGACACTATTATAACATACTCGATTCAGATCAACATTACAGGCTTCATATTCCGGTTTGTCCCCCCACATCACAAAAATCCGCTGTGCTCAAACCGCGTTACTTCTTATTCCCATAAAGTTCAAAAACGAATCTTCCCCAGCTCCTCCCGGAAAGCCGGTCTTCGCGGAAATTTGGTTAACAATTTTTGTGTGACGGTGAACGCTTCTTTCCGTCCGCCAACCTGTTGAAGCATTCGAATGATCCGGCAAACATCGGCGTAATCTCGCCTGTCTCTGGATTGATCCGCCCGGAATTCGATATATGCCACGAAAAGCGCCTTCACCTCCTCCGGGTAATGCGGAAGCAATTGCTCATAGAACGATTCAATTCGGTAAGGTGCCTTGCGGACATGTTCCAAAAGCCGTGCGAACATCTCCTCTTCCACCAGAATTTGGGTATACGTATGCTCTCCCCTCGGGCTCTGCTCCAATTGATCTAACATATCTTGCAGATACAAGGACCATTCTCCCTCATCCGAAAATGTATCCTTCACAGACCGGTAATAATCATATTCTCCGTTCATGATCAGCTCCATCCCGAGTTTCCGCTGCTGTTCGACTTGTCCTGTGCGATGGTATGCCTCATACCGATATTTCTTCCAGCGATAGACGAGCCCCGGCAGCCCCTGATCTTGAGCTTCCCCGGCCTCCGCCAATCGGATCGCTTCCTCGGCATCGCCTTGCTCAAGCGCCGCACGAATCGCAATCTCCCGGATTTCCGGGAAATGCAGATGTCTATACAAATAAGCTTTCGCCTGTTCTTCATCTGAACGTTCCAATATTTGACCATATCGGAGCACAGCCACCCGCTCGTCTGCGTACCTCTTCGACCAATTGCTCCCGGACATATGACCCAGGAGCGAATCCGCCGCATCATCCCATTGATGTTGCATCTCTTCCGACTCGATCAGCGCGCCCGCCGCCTCGAGGAGCGCGAGCTGCCAATCCGGCCACCCGTCATAATAAGGTTGATGTATCTCCTCCAACAACCGACGGAAAATCTTCATGCGTTCTTCCGCCGGAATATGATGGCGATCCTGAACCAGCTTGAAGATCGTTTCCAGACAGCTTTCGATCACGATCCCGACTCCACCGTCCGAATCGTCGGCGGACTGCAATAATTCAATCATCTCTTCGATGATGCAAAACAGAATCGCCAGCCCGTGCAACCATTCCTCTTCATCGAAGGCGGAGAGAGCCTTTTCAGCGACGATCTTCGCACCTTCCACCGCGTGGCTTACGTTCCGCCAAGACACAAAACCATGATCATCCGAATATGTGTCAATGTAGGATCGAATCAACCGTCGGCAGGCGTCCAACTCCTGATCCGCGCCCCTTTTCGACAAGTGGAGTCTGATGCGCTCTTCCGCGGTATATGAATCCGATGCAATCGAGAGCAGCAATTCGATTAATTTCTCCTTGCTCTCTGCTTCCAACAGTTGCCGGAGAGACGGTTCCGGTGAAGATACCCCGTCTGCTTCTCTATTCTTAAGCTCGAGGAATACGGCGACTTGATGCTTGCATACCGGTCCAAAATCGTACGGACAATCGCATTCCGATTCCATTATGTTGTTCTCGTTGTCTAGCCTTACATAAACCTCATAATCCTCGTACCCGCGCACAACCGCAGTGTACTTTTCATCGGCAATGGACTTCAAGGAAATTACCCGTCCTTCGGACGCGTATTCCTTCCCTCTGTGTACAACTGCAGGATCTATGTATCTGGAAAAATCGGATAAATTCAAGAGGACCACCCCCTTTGGATGCTTCTTTCCATCTTGGAATTCCAATAGTCGATGAACACCTGATAAGATCGCACCGTGGTAAAGAAGGGAATATGTTGGTCTGCCGCAGCGTCTACATATTCATCTTTTAGAAATGGTGACAGCGACACAGGTCGTATATCGGTTGCCATTTGGAAAATAATCCTGCTCATTTGTTGCTTTTATGCTTAAGGATGTATGTTTTAGCCAAGTGGTTTAGATGGCCAACAGCAATTGAATTGGGATCACTCGGGTCATGCTTCTTCTGCATGGCACGTTCAAATTCAACAATCATCTTTGCAAAATCGCATACATTCTGCTCAAGACCAAATAAGCGTTTCATGTCTCGATAGTGTCGAAAAAAGACTGCGTTAGCTTGATCATTGGGATAACCTAATTGTTGAAGTTCCGAAATGACCGCTTGAGCATACAGCCTAATCATCGTCTGTCTTGAAGAACGTTTCACCGGTATCCCCTGCCCAAACATTTCTTTATTACTCGAGAATCAACTTCACTTCAATGGATTCCAACCAATCCGAAACACGTTTGCGATTCTGCTCTTCAACAAACTGGTAATACCGCTCTAACTGCTCGCTGTCGGAAGATAACGCATCCTTGAATCTTCGGAATATTCTCTTGCCGCCGCTTAATATGTGCATCAAAGTGGATTGCAGCTTTTTATCTTCAACCGTTTCCGCAAAATCAACCATGTCGGTATATCCTTCATCCGACTCCCGTTTCGGTATCCGAAAGTAAATTTCATTAAAGCCTTCTTCAATGATCTCGCTTAATTCTTCGTCCTCTTCATCCCGGTCAAACGTTCGCAACATGACAACATCTCCAGTTTCGATATTCAGGAAGGACTCTATTCCTTCTACGTACATGTCGTATGCATCCACAATCTCCTGAAACTGCTGCTTGGTCAATTTCAATTCTTTCATAGGTTCTCCCTCAGCTACTGTCGCTTTGATCAACTCGCCGCGTTGTTCCGCCTCATATTCCTCCCACGTGATTCCATACGGGAAGCCTCCATCCGTATATCCGGCGATAAAATAGAAATTCTCGTCTTGCTCCAACAGCCCCGTGAATTCCGCTTTCTGACCGGTCCGCTTATTTTTCTTCCTGCCGCGCATTAAGTTCCCCACCTAAATCCATCTTATTTGAGCGTGCAGATTAGCCAAATTGTCATGAAAACCCCAGCCGATCCCTTCTGTTTTCGAAACAACGGCTTCGAGACGTTCCTCGAATTCGTCGAACAACTCGGCTGTTTCATCTTCATTTACTTGATCAATGATATCGGCATACATGGACACCATGCTGTAGTAGAAGCGTTCATCAATATCCCCGTAGCTTAGGGTGAAATCAACTCCATTTTCAACGTAGACCAGCTTCAATTCCAGGGCGTACCTGGAATTTCCAGTCAATCTCTCGAATTCCGAAATCGCATGTTTCGCTTCCTGGAGTCTCAGCTTGCCAAATCCCCGCTCAGGGAAAAACACTTTCTCAACCTTCTTGCAATACTCTTGAAAGAGAGACTCTACTGCTTCATCGCCCAGTATTCTTACAGCAAGAAACTTCTCCATATCTTTGCTGGCGCCATAACAAGCCTTCACCAAATCGATAAGCTGGTCGCTATTTAGCTGCTTCAGATGCTTATTCAGAGCAGACTTCGTCAGCTTCACAGGCTTTTTCCCTACCGGCCGCTTAACCAGTGACTTGGGGATCAGCTTGTCCTTCTGCCGCTCAAGCTCCTGATTCACTTCTTCGCAGGAGAAATGTTCGGGATCATATCCTTCTCGAACCCAGCCTATAAAATGATCCCGCTCCGGATGATTGGGAGTAAGCAGTACTTCCAGCATATGCTGATGCCCCCACACGCCTCCCACATCTTCCTGCGGACAGCCGCGGGCACCATCTAGACACAAGGGTGCCGGGTCGGATGTCGATGCGTCGATTTTGATCAACGTAACCGTGTGCTGCCAATCATCTCCAAAATCATACACGTATGTAAATACGGTGTTTTCTTCGTGAACATGCTTCTGAACGATTTCCCTCCGTGCATTCAGCACCTCGCGGTCTTCTATATGCTCGAATGTCGGATCGGGCAGACCGATCACCTTTTCTTTCACATGAAACTCGTATAAATGGTAATTTTCCCAACCCATGACCGATTGGATGATTTTGTGAAGCTGATGAAACGTCACGTCCGGATGAAATTGAAACTCCCGCCAAATCTTCGGGGCAATCTCATTCAGTTCGATTCTGCATCTATAAAGCATGATCGTCTGTTCTCCTTTTAAGTATTCCGAGTATATAAACAAACCCACTGTATCCCGGTTGGAATTACAATGGGTAGGCTAAATGGTAAACAGCGGCAAACCGAATGCTTCCCGAACAAAGCTCATATCGTGGTCCCTTGATACAAGACCAAGCTGGTGCTCAATAGAAGTTGCAATAATAATTGCGTCCGGAGTTTTAAGCTTCCGTCCTTTCGACTTTTGTTCCCTGCGTATGTCCCCGGCAAGTCGGGCAACACTGGAACTTACCTCAATACATCTTCGTGAATTAAACAGCTTGATTCCTTGCAAACGATAAGCGGATTCCAGCCCGCTGAACACTTCGCACTCCGTAATTACGGAGAAATAAATCGACATCCGATCGTCACTGGCCTGCCTGACAAAATCCAATGCGGCATGCTCCCCAGCCAGCAATGCGATCGCAATATTGGTATCGAGTAAATAACCGCCCATTTAGTTCCACTCTTCCTCACGCATTTTCTTGACTTCATCAGCCAACTGCTTTGCTTGTTCCGGTGTTAATACCCCCGCCGACTCAAGGATGTCATCAATGGAGTAGTCATCCTCTACTTCAATCGTGTCGTTATCCAAATTGATTTTTACTTTGCTGTGCGTAATATTCATCTTTTGCAGTATGGAGCGAAGTTCCTTAGCCGTTTGCTGATCCATCTTTTTGGGCAAAGACATGGTTTAAACACCAACCTTCCGATTTAAGATTTGCAAGATATTTCAGTATTTCCGATGTACTCAAGGCCTTTCCGGATTTATATTCCATTCTGCTCTGTTCAATCATGAATTTCAGTTCCGGATTGGCTTCAACATCAGCTTGAATCGATCGCTGCTCTTCGATATCATTTCACTCCAGTCATAATCGTTTCTTCTGTCATACTGGAGCACTTAATTTCGTGTTATCAACAGTATAACATACACGGCTCCGAAACCAGAAGAAGATAAGCCAGCCCCTCGGACCGGCTGGCTTATCTCTTCATATAGCTCGTCCACCCTCACCGTACAAACCGCCCGCTGCACACAAAACGCCCCGTTTCCTGACATCGGTTCGTGTTCACAACGTGTTGACGATATGCGCCACCAGCCGCAGGTTATGCTCGATCAGGATATTGCGGGACTCCGAATCCCCTTCCGCCATGCGCTGCAAATGCTTCGTTTCCTCTTCCTCGGTCAGGGGCTGCGGAAACGCATTATTTTTGACATACGATACGAGCAACGTCAGCTGTTTAATGAATAAAGCAATTGCGGTAAACAATCCCGGCAAAGATGACACCTCCCGCAGATTCACATCACGATGAATACAACCTCGCTTCATTTTGGGTCAATTCATTGTATGTGGGCGGAGGCCCATCCGTGCCTGTACGGAGGAAAAGAAATCCCTCTTTCGAACTTCTCTCAAAGTTTATGGTATTCTTCGTCCGATACGGGTTCTAACCATTCCGGCTTGCCTGACGTAATCGCGATGTGAACAAACCAGCTGTCTTTTTTGGCACCATGCCAGTGTTTGACGCCATCATGTGTGACAATGACATCCCCTGCTTTCAAGCTTTGGGCAGGTTTGCCTTCTTCCTGGTACCAGCCTTCCCCGCCTGTAACTAGCAAAATCTGATACCCCCCGCGGTGAATATGCCAGTTATTTCGGCATCCCGGTTCAAAGGTAACATTCCCAACGCTGACATTCACATGAGGATCAGAGACTAACCCTTGAAGATAGCTTTGACCTACAAAAAATTGAGAGAATGGATTTTTATCACCTAGAGAGAATAGAACTCCATTTTTCACTTCTTCATGTTTCGCCATTGATATCCCCCGCCTAATTTTATGATAATTTCCCTCCAAATACGGGGAAGAAACTGTGCTCCCCATAGTTTTGAATCGGTTCAATATTTTTTAAGATTTCCATATCGGCATCACTGATCACAAAATCAAGCTCGGCATTATTCCGCATGTGATCCGGATTGGCCGTCTTCGGAAGAACTACAAGACCAAGTTGGATATCATATCGAAGGCAAAGCTGTGCCACCGACACCCCATACTTATCAGCGATCGCCTTGATCTCCGCATGATTAAGAACAGCGCCATGGGCGATAGGAGAATAAGCCTCAACCAGGATGTCATTTTTCTGGCAAAAATCAATCAGCTCCCATGGCGTGTTGCCCACATGAGCCAAGATCTGATTAACCATCGGTTTGATTTCACAACTCGTTAAAATATTCTCGATATCATCCTGAAGGAAGTTCGAAAGGCCGATCGCTTTCACTTTTCCAGCTTTATAAGCAGCCTCCAGCGCTTTCCATACTTCTTTGTTTTCCTCGAAGTAACGCTTCTCCCCACGAAACTCTACCCAAGGCTGCGGACTATGAATAATGAGAAGATCGATGTAATCGACGCTTAACTTGGCTAATGACTCATCAATAGACTGTGTAACTGTAAAAAAAGTCTTTGCCTCTGCGGCTACCTTGGTCGTGATGAACAGTTCCTCCCTGGCCGCGCCGCATGTACGTATGCCTTTGCCCACCCCTTCTTCATTCATATAAGCCTGAGCTGTATCGATATGGCGATATCCGAGGGATACCGCATCCTTTAATGCTCGTTCTGCTTGTTCATTATTCAGCAACCAAGTGCCAAGCCCTAAATTCGGTATCTCGATTCCGTTGCTATGAACGTTTTTGTCAAGCCCTCGGTTTTAANTCTGCCTGAGCACGTGGCGCGAGAGCAAAAATGCGAGCGACGGTCGGCACGCTGCTATCCGTGGGTTGGTTACCACATGTTATGCCTTCGTCAGGGAGAGCCCTTGCAAGCTAGAAACGCACGTTCGGTCTCTTTCGAAACTTAGTGCAAACGGACAACGCAAATTCTCTCCTGAACCTTCGTTTGCTCCCGGGCCTCGTGCTCCGGCGTGAGCTTGTCAAGCGTCTTCCTTGACAAGCGGTGGGGTACAATTCAACACTTTTCCAAATCCT
>NZ_JADQ01000094.1:0-8313 GCF_000518465.1 Paenibacillus sp. J14
ATCAGCCCCAGACCAACCAGGAACTCACCGTAAGGCACCAGGAAGTTAAAGAGTCCGACATTCGGCAGAGCAACGTGTTCCAGGAAGGCTGCCCACCAGCCTTGTACGGCTGGATGGTCGCCGGTGCTGTTCGCGATCGCTCCNGTCAGGAAGCCTGCGGCATCGAAACCGCCGGTGATTTTGTGATAGCCAGCTTCGATCCATTGNTAGCCAAGGTAGACGCGGATGACGGTCAAGAGCCACATTGCCACTTTGTTTGTTCTGAGGAAATTGTTAAACATAAGAACCACTCCTTTGATTTATCTTTAGTTTTTGTTTTTGGGATGATCATCTTTGATGTCTTTATTATATGTGATTTTTTTCACTATATATGTGATTTAAATCACAAATATCAGAATTTGAGAAAATAAATTTTGAACTAGTCTCTCTCACAACAAAAAAAATCCTTACCGAAGTGGGCTTCGTTGTGCAGGTGAAATTTTTAAACATGGACAAATAAACAGTCACTGATTTGCTCTTTGCATACAATATTTTGAATTAATCTATAGGGAGATGAGTCTAATGTATTTTTGCCCGACATGCCCAACACA
This sequence comes from Paenibacillus sp. J14, assembly GCF_000518465.1. Classification (NCBI taxonomy): domain Bacteria; kingdom Bacillati; phylum Bacillota; class Bacilli; order Caryophanales; family Paenibacillaceae; genus Paenibacillus; species Paenibacillus sp. J14. The sequence continues at coordinate 591 of NZ_JADQ01000094.1, forward strand.
AACCGTTGTTGATCCTCCAGTGTCGATTTACGAAAACTACTATCACCCTCATCATTAGAAAGCATCACTGTGTACCCATTCCACAACACATTTATGAGTATTCCGTCAAAGACGTAATGTGTCATGTATCCAGCCTTAAAAAACACAAAAAGAGAAGATAACTATTCAGCAGTTATCTGATATGACCACTTTAGACGGTGCTTTGGTGGTCTTTTCTTTTTTTTTCGCCAGATCAGAACCGCTGTATACCGGGGAGCAACAAAAAAAGGCCGGCGTCCCGGCTTTGAGCCGAGTGCCTGGCCGCACATTTGAGCGCTGAAGACGCGCTCACCCTTTACGCCAGCTATGTGAATAACTGGGTAAAATCTGGGTGAACACGTCCTTAATACCTCAAAACCCTTTATAAATCAGGCTTAACCAACCGAGCCGAGACAGAAACGGTCAATCGAGCGCTCATAGATCCGCTCGAAAATCTGAATCCTGAATTTTGCACCATGAACCTAAAGTCCGTCTATCGTTTGTCGAAATTTATGCAAAAGAAAAACCCTTGCGCCACAAGGGTTTCAGAGAAAAAATAAGCGGGTGATGGGAATCGAACCCACGCTACCAGCTTGGAAGGCTGGAGTTCTACCATTGAACTACACCCGCAATCTAACAATCGGGACGACACGATTCGAACATGCGACCCCCTGGTCCCAAACCAGGTGCTCTACCAAGCTGAGCTACGTCCCGTTAGTTTTAGGCCTTTTTGAGAAGGCAGAAATTAATATATCACGTTTCGCCTGCGAGCGCAAGCGAAACCTGCCGGCAGCTTCTGTGCCGGCAGGTGGCTTGCGATCCTCCGCATTCATGAAACAGAGTTATCGTTAATCATATATACTCCGCCCTGACCTGCATCCACGATATAAACATCAAAATGATTGGATCCCCGCAAGACGAACTTAAATTCCTTGCCCTTAGGAGCTCTTAAATGTGATGTTTTAAAATGACCGGCTCTAGGGCTAACTTTGCCCATTAGAGAGACTGACTGGTCTTCTGCTGGCAATATCAAACCTTTATCCAAATGTTCTCTATCGTTATAGAACTGAAGTGTAGGATGGGTATCCTGCGTATCGGCTGGAACGGTTCTGACAGCTATACCACCATCAACCGTATTGGCGAGAGTAAATCGGTAGCCATCTTTCAGTTCCAATTGATGCTCATGCTCTGAAACATAATGTTCTACACGTCCAGTTTCGAGGTTGTAGAATAATTCGGCTGACAATGTATTCGGCCACATCCCGTTCACCTCGGAACCATCCGGTAAAGTCGCTCTAATAAAATATAATATCGTCGTTTCACTAGGCATTCGACTTGCAGGGATCAAACGAGCGGTTACCTCGCTAATCCAGCTTTTGATCACAGTATCACTTGCTTGGATGTCCTTGAATCCCCATCCTAAGCGGAACAAAGCAATCTGAGCTTGGGATAGAGCATAGTATATTCCCAACCGAGGAATGATGCGTTCAAATGTCGTGATCGTTTTGTCCATGGCTGTAACCGTCTCTGATGTACCTGCCGCTGAAATTCCGTATGGAGAAGCAACTTCTGCTTTAAAATGAGAGTCAAGGAATATAAGCTCGCCCTCACTCTTGTTCAACTTAATCTTAAGTGCAGGGTTAGCAGTTCCTTCACGATAAAGCTCTATCGCTCTGTTCAAGCCAGTGGGTTCTCTATACTTGCCTGTGTCGGAGATTTTACCGAATCGTCTCACCAATAAATGATCCAGATGCTCTAGCAAAAGCTTTCGATTGGCCTCATTGCCTATGGATTCAGCATCAAGCCCTAATAATCTGGCGATCCCTTCTGGCTGAAAAGGGTCTGCCGGATAATTCATCGTTAGCGCAAAGTGTTCCTTAAGCCGCCCAGATAATAAGTTTAACTCTGACTCTATCAACAAATCGCAAAGATGTGACACATCCTCATTCAAATACATATATACGAAGCTCTCATTTGCAATGATCGTTTTCAATACGTTCGCCAGATACATGTCACCTATCAAATAATCAGAACCAACTTGTAAAGCAAGACGTCCATCATCTGTAAATCCAGCTCTAACCGATGGCAGGGCAAGTTCAACATGATGCTCTAACTTCAAAGCAACTCCAGGTTCCTCGGATGTATTCTCGTTGTCGTCAATTGCTGACTTTTGTAACATACGCATCGAAACTCCCTTATATATGACTCCCTTAAGACTCCACGATGGAAAGGATACTTAAACGGTCGTCTGCTTGTTTTCTTTGGCGATTTCTTTTCGAACAATCGGTGCGACTCGGGTGCCAAACAACTCAATGGCACGCAGTACTTCACGATGAGGCATTGTGCCAATATTCAGATGCAGGAAGAAGCGGTTGGTTCCTAGCATTTTGCGGGTGTGAAGAATCTTCTCTGCAACATATTCAGGATCACCAACATAGAGGGAACCATCCATCTTGCGATTTAGCTCATAGGATGCTTCGGTGTATGGCGCCCAGCCCAATACTCTGCCGAGTTCGTTCATTTGAACGACCTGGTAAGGTCGGTGTAACCGAACCGCCTCCTCGGTTGTTTCACTAACGAAACCGTGCGAGTGTGTCGCAATTTTAAGCTTACTTACATCATGGCCTGCACTCGCAGCTGCTTGTTTATACAATTCGACGAGGGGCGCAAATCTTTCCGGGTTTCCGCCGATGATCGCAAAGACAATAGGCAATCCCAACGTTCCTGCTCGAATAGCCGAATCCGGTCGTCCTCCAGATCCAACCCACACTGGAAGCGGGTCTTGGACAGATCGTGGATAGACGCCGAGATTATGAATCGCCGGACGATGACCGCCTCGCCATGTGACTTTTTCTGAAGCTCTAATCTTAAGAAGCAGTTCAAGATGTTCTTCAAACAATTCCTCGTAGTCATTTAAGTCGTAGCCAAACAACGGGAACGAATCAACAAAAGCGCCTCTGCCGACCATAATTTCGGCCCGCCCATTACTGATGCTGTCCAGCGTTGAGAATGATTGATAGACCCGAACCGGATCATCCGAGGAAAGAACGGTAACAGCACTCGTGAGCCGAATTCGCTTGGTTAAAGCAGCTGCCGCAGCAAGGATGACAGCTGGAGCCTCGGAGGCAAAATCAAACCGCTGATGTTCTCCGATCCCAAACACATCAAGGCCAGCTTGATCGGCAACAACGATCTCTTCAATCCCGTTTCGAATCCGCTCGGGATGGCTGATCCGCTTGCCCGTTACAGGATCTGGAGAAGTCTCTAGAAAGGTGTTAATGCCTAGTTCAAAATCTATGGATTCCGTCATAATGATCCTCCTTCATGTTCTGTAGTTAACGATGTCCTGCAGCCACGTTTTTAGGTGCGATTTGATTGAGACGTTGAAGATCCGAATCTGTAAGTTCAACCTGCAAAGCTGCAATATTTTCCTCTAAATACTTTCTTCTTTTCGTCCCTGGAATAGGCACAATATCGTTACCTTGCATCAAAATCCATTTCAACGCCAATTGCGGCGCAGTGCATCCCTTTTCCGCCGCCATTTCTTGAATCCGAGCAACGAATTGAAGGTTTTTCTGTAAGTTCTGTCCTTGAAATCTTGGGAAGTTGCGTCTTACATCGCTGTAATCCAAATCCTCGTATCGCTGGATTGTCCCAGTTAGGAACCCACGTCCAAGCGGGCTGTAGGCGACAAATCCAATGCCCAGCTCTCTGAGAGTAGGAAGAACTTCGTCTTCAATGTCTCGAGACCATAAGGAATATTCCGTTTGCACTGCCGTAATTGGATGAACTGCATGTGCTCTGCGGATGAGATGTGCCGGGGCTTCCGAAAGACCGATATAACGGACCTTTCCTTCTTTCACCAACTCAGCCATCGCCCCCACCGTCTCCTCAATGGGGGTAAAAGGATCGATCCGGTGCAGATAATACAGGTCAATGTGGTCAACACCTAATCTGCGCAAGCTTGCTTCGGCAGCTGCCTTCACATATCTCGGGCTGCCGTTATAGCCCCAATAGCCTCCCTCACGTACAACCCCAAACTTGGTTGCTAAAACAACCTCGTCACGCCGATCCTTAATCGCTTTTCCTACCAGCTTCTCATTTTCTCCGTTACCGTACAGATCTGAAGTGTCCAAGAAGTTTACACCAAGGTCCAATGCTCGATGAATCGTCCGTATCGATTCCTGTTCATCCCGGTCACTGCCGTAAAAATCAGACATCGTCATGCAGCCTAATCCCATCGCTGAGACTTTCAGTCCGCTTGACCCCAGGGCTCTTTTTTCCATAAATATCTCTCCTCTGTCTTTTGTTTTTTATGTCAAGAAATTACATTTTCACAATGATCTACATGTTTAGATTTTAATTGTAATTAGTTTCACCTCCCCTTTTTATCGAACGTTCGTTCAAATCGTTTTAAAAATATTTATTTTATCGAACGTTCGATCAAATTGATGCAAATTAAAGTACTCATCAACTCGATCGAACGTTCGATCTATTGAAATGAAAAAAGAGGCTGTTCATGCTTTGATCGCATCCCAGCTCATTTGAATCATTTTGTCGATGTTGTCTGGGGTGAATTCATACTCACCGTTAATATACTCTTTGCCCATTTGGACAAAAGGCAAGCAGGAGTAAGTAACTAACAGATTCGTTTCCGAATCCTTAAACAGCCCTTCCTTAATCCCCCTTTCGAATAAAGGATACATCGGCTTAAACACACCACCATTTTGATCTTTACAGTGTTTTTGGATAAATGGTGAATCAAAAAACTGTTCCATCAACAGAAAATTAGCTTGATTATTCACGATGTAACTGGAGTAATTCCGCAAGATCTTCTCAAAGGCAGCCTTGACTGACATGTCCTCCGTAACGCCAAGAAACATTTTCTCATGCATTTGTTCCTTAAGCTTAAAGTATAGCTTAATCAACAAGTCTTCTTTACTTTCAAAATAAAAGTAAATGGTCGACGACGAGATGTTTGCCCGCTTCGCAATTTTGGACATGGAAATCTCGGATAGTCCAATTTCATTGAGAAGTTCAATTGTTGTTTGATAGATCAGTTCGGATTTGTTATCAGATTTGTTTTTCATGGCCACATTATAATCGAACGTTCGATCGAAAGTCAATATTCAGCCCTTTCGCTTTTTTTACCTAAAATCATAAAAAATTCCTTAGCCGGCTAGCCGGCTAAGGAATTCACTCTCCAGCACCCCGGCAGACACCGGCTTGCTAAACAGATATCCTTGTCCTTCGTGGCAACGTTGGCGCTTCAGAAACTCCAGCTGCTCCTCGTTCTCTACGCCTTCGGCCGTCACCTTCAGCTTTAAGTGATGTGCCATAGTGGTGATGGTGGAGACGATCGCCGCGTCGTTCCCGTCGTACATGACCTCTTTGACGAAGGCGCGGTCAATTTTCAACCGATCGATCGGCAGGCTTTTCAAATAATAAAGCGAGCTGTAGCCTGTGCCGAAATCATCGATGCTGATATGTATCCCTAAACGCTTCAAGCGATGAAGCTGATCTAGCGCGGTTTCAATATCGTATGTCATACTTTCCGTCACTTCCAGCTCCAGATATTGTGGATCTAACCCTACTTCACGCAGGATTGCGTCCACGTGCTCCGCTAAATTATATTGCCGGAACTGGCGCATCGACAAATTGACGGATACACAAACGGGTTCGAATCCTTCCTGCTGCCATTTCTTATTATACTGGCATGCCGTTCTTAGCACCCATTCGCCAAGTGGAACGATCAGCCCATTCTCTTCGGCTAGCGGAATGAATTCACTTGGAGGTATCAATCCCCGCTTCGGATGGTTCCAACGAACAAGTGCCTCCATCCCAACCATTTTCCCCGTATCCAAACTGATCTGCGGCTGGAACTCCAGGAAGAATTCCCCCCGCTCCAGCGCCTTGCGCATATCATTCTCAAGCTCTACCTTCGCTTGGGTGCGCTGTTTCATCGATGCATGATAACGTAGAAACTCCACGCCTTGCTCCTTCGCATGGTGTACTGCCATATCGGCAAATTGGATCAACTGGTTGACCGAGTCGGCATCATTTGGAAATACGGACAACCCCATGCTCAAGGAAATATGATATTCTGTGTCATCAATGAGGACCCCGGGATCAACAGAGGCTAACAGCTGCTTGGCCCGCTCCTCGGCGGCCGAAGCATCCGGCAGCTCGGAGAAGACCACGGCGAATTCGTCCTCGCCCACCCGATACATCCATTGCTGAGGGCCTTCAAGTACCGCTAACCGACTTCCGAGCTCGGTCAGCACTTTGTCCCCCGCACTGTAACCCAGCGAGTCGTTAATCGCCTTAAACCGGTCGATATTGATCACCGCCACACCGATACAAGATCGCGAAAATACCAAGAGCTCGTCCAACTGCTCCTTCATTTGTCGCAAGTTCGGCAGTCCGGTCAAATCATCATGGTAGGCCATATGCTTCATCTGGGTTTCCATGATGATTTGACCGCGTAACGGTTCTTCAATCGTCAGCCGGTAAACCCCTTTTAATACGATGTAATACGAAATGGCCATATACCCTTGCCCTACCGCTTGAGTTAACCCCTCAACTTGCCCCGGCGGACAGATCAGCAAGACATGACCCATCGCCATGAAGAGCAGTGCCCCGGTTACCATCATCATGGCTGAAGGGCGCTCTGTCCGATGTCGATAAAGGACAGCCGTAGCGACAAGGAGGTACAGCAGAGGAATCCCCGCTTGCATCATCAGTTGCAGAAGCTCCGTTTCCAATAGTAGCGGCAAGTTGTCTTGGTATCGATTTAACACAAACAGACCTAACAGCGTCAAGAAGACGGCACTGGCGAACATCGTCACTTTCTGCTGCCCGGACACCTGCTGGTCCGTCGCAGCAAAGATCCGCAGCATCCCAAAAGCTCCTAGTAAATGGGAGATCACCAGAAACCAGGTCGCCAAATTTTCGTTCGGTTCGAAGCCAAGCAGCGAGATATCACCGTACGAAACAGTGTACAGAATATCCAATATCCCGATCACTGAAAATAACACGGCCGTGTAAAGTCGCTGCTTGGACAGTTTGTCGGTAAACAGAATCCATCCCTGTGCGAAGATCGCGAAGGATATGGCCATGCACATGAGACCTGTCAAAAGATGCAGCGTTTGGACAACCTCGGCCGTTCCTGGCGGAAACCTGTTCCATGCCGACAACTGGACAACCCCGATCATCGCCGCCAATCCGATTACCCCTTGGATGATTGTCGTTCGTTCCTCTGCCCTAATCCTCAATGCGTATCAACCTCCGGAGGTAAGTACTTATCGATCCGTCATGAGTTGTACTATTCAACATTTTCCGCTTATTTCCTTCCTTTTTCTCAAATTTGTCGAGGAAAAATCATAACCACCCGTCCAACGGGTGGTTTGCTCTTGGGGTATAACCCCTTGTTGCCAAACTGCGCCTAAAGACGCTAGCCTGACAATAAAATTGTTCAGGCTCAGTGTTTTTGTCACTTTCACTTACCAGTTAAACTGGTTTACTTTTTCTTGCTACCGTTTCTGCTAAATGGATCTTCATACTCTTTGACGCTCAGTTTATCGATTGCCTGGTCATGTGCTTCCTGCTCGCGGATATACTTTGCGACAGTGGCCTCATTCAAGCCCACTGTGCTTACGTAGTATCCCTCCGCCCAAAATTTCCGATTTCCATATTTATACTTTAG
>NZ_JADQ01000095.1:0-7975 GCF_000518465.1 Paenibacillus sp. J14
GCATGCCACCCTAAAGTATAAATATGGAAATCGGAAATTTTGGGCGGAGGGATACTACGTAAGCACAGTGGGCTTGAATGAGGCCACTGTCGCAAAGTATATCCGCGAGCAGGAAGCACATGACCAGGCAATCGATAAACTGAGCGTCAAAGAGTATGAAGATCCATTTAGCAGAAACGGTAGCAAGAAAAAGTAAACCAGTTTAACTGGTAAGTGAAAGTGACAAAAACACTGAGCCTGAACAATTTTATTGTCAGGCTAGCGTCTTTAGGCGCAGTTTGGCAACAAGGGGTTATACCCCAAGAGCAAACCACCCGTTGGACGGGTGGTTATGATTTGACGTCATTCCCCAGCTTGCTATATATTTAGATAGCATGCTTGGTAAAAGGTGGTGAAGGGATGCTGCATGAGAGCAAAAAGCCAATCCTGATTTCTTCTTTGATGATCATCGGGAATCAGGCGAGCAAGGTCGGAGATCTCCACCTGAAGGAAATTGGATTAACCCATAGCCAAGCCAATTTGATCCTTTTTCTGGCTCACCACGCGGATCGAAAAATCCGCCAACGGGACATTGAGGTCGCTCTCAATTTAACGAACCCAACCGTGAGCGGATTGATCAAACGGCTGGAACAGAAGCAATTTATCATACGGGCGGATGATCCGGAGGATTCGCGAGCACGGATGATTTTGCTGACAGAAAAGGCCAAATTGTTGGTAGATCAGATCTTTGAACATATACATCAAACAGAAACCAAACTGCTTGAAGGGTTTACGGAGGAAGAAGCGGAGCTCGTGTCGAGCCTGCTAAGACGAATTGCAGAAAATGCGCTCAAAAATTTCTAACCCGGGGACCTGGAAGTAGATATGAATGATGGAGGGATGGCAATGGCAAAGCGCTCATCACAGTTTTGGGCGTTATTCCTGTTCTCGATTGGTGTCTTTATGGCACAGCTCGACAACGGGATTATCAGCGCGGCGCTGACAACGATTAACCGTTCTTTTGACGTGTCCGCCAACTGGGGGGCATGGGGGATTACGATTTACACGCTGGGCCTTGCGATCAGCTTGCCGATCGTGGGGAAACTGTCGGACCGATATGGCCGCAAAAAGCTGTTTATCGTGGAAATCGCCCTGTTTGGGATCGGCTCGTTGTTGGTTGCACTGAGCCCATCTTTTGGCTTTTACTTATTTGCCCGCATCGTGCAAGCTTTAGGGGGCGGCGGGATTTTCATTATCGGCAGCTCGCATATTTTAAGTACGGTGGAGCCGGATAAACAAGCGAAATATTTAGGTTTGCTTGGGGCGATGAACGGGATTGCCGCTGTGCTCGGCCCGAATATCGGCAGCTTGCTGCTGGATTTGACGGGGAAGTGGCATGTGCTGTTCTTGATCAACGTCCCGATCGCCATCGTGCTGTTTATTTTGGGACTGCGGAAGCTGGAGGAATCGTCGGATCCGTCGCCGGGACGGCTTGACCTCATCGGTACGATCATCCTGTCGCTGGGCATCTTGTCCTTGATGCTGGGGCTGACCAATATCGACGTGGATTTTGCGGAGAGCCTGACCCGTCCAAACGTATGGGGATATTTGCTTGGCGGGGTCGTACTGATCACGATCCTGTTATTTTTCGAAGGGAAAATGGAGCGGAACCAATCCGGCGATCCGATTCTGCCGGTCCGTCTGATCAAGCAACCTCGCTACCTGATGGTTCTGCTGATCGGTACTTTGTCGGGCGGTTTGCTCGCTGCGATGATCTATATTCCGTCCTTTACCGAGCAAGTGCTTGGCATTGCGGCGGAAAACTCAGGGTATTGGATGACGCCGCTGGCGCTCGCGGCCGGAATCGGTGCAGGGTTAGGCGGGATGCTAGTCTCCAAGCGTGGCCCGGTCTTTACCGTCATCATGTCTGGACTGATTGCCGCCATTGGTTTTATGCTGTTCCCGCTATGGCTTGAGACGAGATGGCAGTTTATCATTGCCAGTGCCATTGCAGGCGTTGGGATTGGGGTAATTCTCGGAGCGCCGCTGAACATTTTGGCTACGGAAGGCTTAAAGAAGGATAAGGGGTCAGCCCTGGCTTCCTTGTCGCTGCTGCGCCAAATCGGGATGACGCTGGCTCCGGCGATCTATGCCGGATTTATCGCTCGTGCGTTTAACAATATGGGCACGTTGTTTGCTGAGAAGTTCCCGGGCATTTTGCAGCAAAATCTGGCTAACGTCACCTTGTCGGCCGAAGCCCAAGCGGAGCTTGCCCAGATCGGGCAGCACATGTCTTCAGGCGGGTCCGGAGTGTCGGAAAGCGAACTGAGCGGGATGCTTCAGGCGATCCAGGATCCTACGCTGAAGCAGGTATTGGCCGATAGCGTGGGCGAGATCACGAAGACTGCCGCTCAGACCGGATTTAGCGGATTGTATTGGACCGCCGCCATTTTAGGGATGGCCATCATCGTGGGGGCGCTGGTTCTGATTCCGTTAAGAAAAAAGGGCCCGCAAGACCTTGAGGTCACAGAAGAGACGGTATAAGCTCAAGCGAGACGGTTGAAGGCACCTGAACGGAGTTCAGGTGTCTTTTTTATGGCATATGAATCTAGCAAAAAAAGTTAAAAATTAAACATTTCACCTGCCTAACCCTGCATAAAATGAATTTGAATCGCTTACATATATTGGGTGATTACCAAATTTAGAGATTTGGAGGGTGAAGGATGGCTGCGAAAGCTGCAAAAGGTGCGAAGGCCGCGAAAGCGGCGAAAGGGAAGAGCTACACCGAGGTGTGGCATTCCGCCAAGTTCAAGACGCTGATCTCCCGCAAGAAACGGTTCATTATTCCGTCGACGGTCTTTTTTCTGCTGTTTTACTTCGCGCTCCCGATCATGACCTCGTATTCCGAGGTGCTCAATCAACCGGCGATTGGCCCGATATCCTGGGCATGGCTGTTCGCGTTCGCTCAGTTTATCATGACTTGGGCGTTGTGTATCCTGTACTCCCGGGTTGCGCGAAGGTTTGACCGGCTGGCAGATGAAATTCGGCGGGAAATGGGGGCGTAACGAACATGGCATTTACTTTATTTTGCGCGATTGTGCTATTGACGTTGGTCATCACCTATTTTGCTGCGAAAAAAACGAACAACACCAGCGAATTCTACACCGCAGGCGGCGGGCTGAAGGGTTGGCAGAATGGAACCGCCATCGCCGGCGACTACATGTCAGCTGCCTCATTTCTCGGTATTGCCGGGTCGATCGCCTTGGTTGGGTTCGACGGATTCTTTTACAGTATCGGGTTTCTTGTTGCTTATCTCGTCGTGTTGTATCTGGTGGCGGAACCGCTGCGGAATTTGGGCAAGTATACCGTTGCTGACATGATTGCATCCCGCTTTGCGAACAAGGAAGTTCGTGGTTTTGCGGCACTGAATACGATTGCGATCTCGATCTTCTATATGATTGCACAGCTGGTTGGAGCGGGGGCGCTGATCAAGCTCCTGCTCGGGCTCGATTACGTTACATCGGTGCTGATCGTTGGGGTGCTTATGACCATCTACGTTGTGTTTGGCGGGATGCATGCCACCAGCTGGGTGCAGATCACGAAAGCGATCTTGCTGATGGGCGGCACCTTCGTGATCTCGTTGATGGTCTTGGCCAAGTTTGATTTTAGTCTGACCGGCATGTTTGAGCAGATGAAGACCGCAACGCCGCTTATGGAAAAATACTTAAATCCGGGCAACAAATACAACGTGCCGCTGGAGACGATCTCGCTGAACCTCGCGCTGGTATTGGGTACGGCGGGGCTGCCGCATATCTTGATCCGGTTCTTTACGGTGAAGGACGCCCGCACGGCTCGCAGCTCTGTGGTGTATGCGACCTGGATTATTGGGATCTTCTATGTCATGACGATTTTCCTTGGCTTCGGAGCCGCTGCGTTCGTGGGCACCGAGGAGATTACCGCCGTCGACAAAGCCGGCAATATGGCGGCTCCGCTGCTGGCGAAGGCGCTGGGCGGCGACTTCCTGTTCGCGTTTATCTCAGCGGTCGCATTTGCGACGATCCTGGCCGTGGTCACCGGCCTTGTGCTGTCTGCAGCATCGGCGTTTGCCCACGACTTCTACGGGCAGATCGTCCGCCGCGGCAAAGCGTCGGAAGGCGAGCAGCTGCGGATGGCGCGTTGGGCTTCGATCGGCGTCTCGATCATCTCGATTCTGTTGGCTCTGTTCGCCCAGAAAATGAACGTAGCCTTCCTCGTCTCGCTGGCATTTGCCGTTGCAGCCAGCGCGAACCTGCCGATCATCCTGTTCACCGTGTTCTGGCGAAGATTTAACCGTACGGGGGCGATTTCCGGCATGCTGGTTGGCTTGTTCAGCACAATTATCCTTGTAGCGCTGAGTCCTAACGTCTGGGATCCGGAGCCGGGCAAGGCGATTCTGACCGGAACAGCTCTCTTCCCGATGACCAATCCGGGGATTATTTCCATTCCGTTGGGTTTTCTTGCAGCGTTTCTCGGCACTTTCCTGTCCCGGGAGAAGGATGAGGCGAAATACGCCGAGGTGCTGGTGAAGGCGAACACCGGAGCTTAAGCTCTGGCTAGGTTTCAACCAAACGACTCCTATGGGGTCGTTTTTTTATATGAAAAAAACAAGATAAAACCTTTAATTCGCGAAGTGAAATGAATGCGCTTACCTACTATAATTTTCTAGCAAAGGGGGTGATAGTAAAAATGTTCTTACATGAAGTTCCAAGGTAGGTGATGTCCCAGAACACGAAGCTTGACCAAGGTAAGAAGCAGGGAGCAAGAATCTTTTAGGTAGTCAAATTTATTTCTGAGGAGGAATGTTTGATGAAATTCAAAAAGAAGATGCTTACTTTACTTCTGACGGCTTCGATGAGTTTCGGTTTGTTTGGGGCAACCTCAAGTGCAGCTACGGATTATTGGCAATATTGGACGGATGGCGGTGGAACGGTGAATGCGGTAAACGGGGCCGGGGGCAACTACAGCGTGACCTGGCAAAATACCGGAAACTTCGTCGTTGGCAAAGGCTGGACCGTCGGCTCGCCTAACCGGGTGATCAACTACAATGCCGGCATCTGGGAACCTTGGGGGAACGGGTATTTAACTCTTTACGGATGGACGAGAAACGCGTTGATCGAGTATTACGTTGTGGACAGCTGGGGGACGTACCGGCCTACCGGCACTTACAAAGGTTCGGTGTACAGCGACGGAGGCACTTACGATATTTATACGACCATGCGTTATAATGCGCCTTCCATCGATGGCACGCAGACGTTCCAACAGTTCTGGAGCGTGCGGCAATCGAAACGACCTACCGGCAGCAACGTGTCCATCACCTTCAGCAATCACGTAAATGCTTGGAGAAACGTGGGCATGCACCTGGGCAGCAGCTGGTCATATCAGGTGTTGGCGACAGAAGGTTATCAGAGCAGCGGAAGATCTAACGTCACGGTGTGGTAATGGTTCATCGCTAAAGTTAGTTTCAAGGCCGCTCGGTTTGCCGCCGGCGGCCTTCACGGATCTTCAATCAAAGGGGAGCTGACCTTGAGGAAGCGATACATCTGCATGATTATATCCATCGCCATCATGATGCTAGTCTCCGCCTGCTCGCAGGCGGAAATGGGAAGGCCGGAACGGCAGAAAGACTCGTTCGTGCTCGTTCAAGGCGGGAGTGTGAAGAACACCCGGTCTAATTTTTATAGCTCGGATGTGGTGTTAGCTGATTTTTATATCGGAAAATATGAAGTAACCCAGCGAGAATGGGTCGAAGTGATGGGTGGCAATCCGTCTCAGTTCCAAGGCGACGATTTGCCGGTGGAGATGGTGAGCTGGTACGACGTGGTCGAGTATTGCAATCAGCGGAGCATAAAAGAGGGCTTGAAACCTTTTTACAATATAGATAAGCAAACCGTAGACCCCCACAATCAAAGCGAATACGATCCTGTGAAATGGACGGTCACCGTCAATCCGGATGCGAACGGATACCGGCTGCCCACGGAAGCCGAGTGGGAGTATGCAGCTGGGGGAGGGCAGCTGAGCCAGAGCTATAAATACAGCGGAAGCTCGCGCCTGGATGATGTGGCCTGGTATTGGCGAAATGCCGGCGAGGAGTATCTCAGTGGGGATTGGAACTGGCCGATGATTGAAAGTAATCAAAGCCGCACCCAGCCGGTTGGCGGCAAGAAGCCAAATGAACTGGGGTTGTACGATATGTCCGGCAATGTGAGGGAATGGTGCTGGGATTGGTACGGGGACGATGTGAACCAGAACTACGACCGCGGCTCGTTTCGCGTGGTGAAAGGCGGCGGCTGGATCGGGGATGTCAGCAGCAGCGAGGTGGCGTTTCGCGGCAAGTTTGAAGCCAGCGGCTTCGGTCCGGATCAAGGGTTCCGGTTGGCGCGCAATAAGTAGTTTGGGAAGTTTGGGGTGTTTGAGTTGTTTGAGTTGTTTGAGTAGTTTGGTAGATTGGTAGTTTGGTAGGGTGAATTAGGCTGAGTTAGGCAAGTTGGGGTCTGTTGAGTGAGTTAGCTTGCGTTAGGATGGTTTGATAGTCGGGGGAGTTGGAGAGTTTGACTCGTTAGGCTCGTTAGTGTTGGGCAGCTTGGCTAGTCTGGAGAGGAAGTTTGGAGGGAGCTTGGCTAGATTTTGGAATTGAATCCAGCCCTTTTCACGTAGTAAGCTAAGGAGAAAGAAAGAGCCCATACGGGAGGAAGGGAGCTGGCTCCATTTATGAAGGTTGAAACGGTGATGCAGGAGCTTGAGGCACTCGGTAAGGAGCGCCTGAAGAAAATGTATATGTCCAACGGGGCACAAGAGCCGCTGTTTGGCGTTGCGACAGGAGAAATGAAGCCATTGTTCCGGCAGATCAAGATCAATCATTCTTTGGCCGAGGAGCTGTACGCGACAGGAAATTACGATGCGATGTATTTTGCGGGGATGATTGCGGATCCGAAGGCGATGACGCATGCGGATTTTGAGCGCTGGATCGAGAAGGCGTATTTCTATATGCTGTCGGACTTCGTGGTTGCCGTCACCTTGGCGGAGGCGGATATCGCTCAGGAAGTGGCGGACAAGTGGATCGCCAGCGGGGACGAGCTGAAGATGTCGGCGGGCTGGAGCTGTTACTGCTGGCTATTGGGGAGCCGGCCGGACAGCGAGTTTGACGAAAGCAAGCTCGCCGGCATGCTGGAGACGGTGAAGAACTCGATCCACGATGCACCTGAGCGTACGAAGTCCGCGATGAATAACTTTGTGTACACCGTCGCGGTTTCCTATGTGCCGCTGCACAAGCAAGCGGTGGAGACCGCCCAAGCGATTGGCCCGGTTGAGATGAAGCGGGACAAGAAGAAGAGCGCCATCCTGAACGCTTCGGAAAACATCCAAAAATCGTTGGACCGCGGTCAGCTGGGCTTTAAGCGCAAGTATGTGCGGTGCTGATGGGAGAGGGGATGACCCGAGGGGCCGTGGGGGAACGGGTTACCCTTTTTGAAGGCGATCTGCTCACATAAAGGGGGTGATCCCTCTTAGAGGCGTGATTCCCTCTTAGAGGTGGGCTCTTCTCTTAGAGGAGTGATTCCCTCTTAGAGGAGAAGAGAGGTTCCTTTTTAGAGGAGCTATCCACTTTAGAAGAGCGCTCTCCTCGTAGAGGATGGATCCTCTTCCAAAGGGGCGCTCCTTTCTTAGACGATGGATCCTCTCTTAGAGGGGGGCCTCTTGAAGAGCGGAATCCCTTCTAGAGGGACGATCCTCTTGTTAGTAGGGATCCCCTCCTTTTAGCGAGATGATCTGCCTTTTTGCCCCAGGGCTTGACCGTGCTTGCACAATGTAGGGGGGATTCTATATGAAAATTCGAGTACAATGCGCCGAAACCCAGCGATTTCGGAGAAATGTACTCGAAAAATCATACAGAATCGGGCTAGATGCGCGTGGAACCACGAAATGTATATGAAAATTCGAGTACAATGCGCCGAAACCCAGT
>NZ_JADQ01000096.1:0-5904 GCF_000518465.1 Paenibacillus sp. J14
AATTTTGGGCGGAGGGATACTACGTAAGCACAGTGGGCTTGAATGAGGCCACTGTCGCAAAGTATATCCGCGAGCAGGAAGCACATGACCAGGCAATCGATAAACTGAGCGTCAAAGAGTATGAAGATCCATTTAGCAGAAACGGTAGCAAGAAAAAGTAAACCAGTTTAACTGGTAAGTGAAAGTGACAAAAACACTGAGCCTGAACAATTTTATTGTCAGGCTAGCGTCTTTAGGCGCAGTTTGGCAACAAGGGGTTATACCCCAAGAGCAAACCACCCGTTGGACGGGTGGTTATGATTAGTGCTGGCACGGAGAACCGCACCATAAGTTAAGGAGATGTGTTCTCTAAAATAGAAATAGCGGCAATCCTATAACGGGTTGGGGCAACACCGGTTATAACACTGCCGTCAACGGCAGAATATACGGCAACGGTTGCGTGGTCACCCGCGGATTCAGTGTTTAAGGCAAATACGGTTTATACGGCAACGATCGTGGTCTCACCAAGAGCCGGGTATACGTTAACAGGTGTTCCAGCAAACTTCTTCACGGTAGCTGGAGCAACAACGACAAATGAAGCCAATTCTGACACAATTACAGCGGTATTCCCGGCAACAGCATCTGAGACAGTTGGCGGGGGGGAAAGCGGAAGTGGTAGTGGCAGTGGCAGTGGAAGCGGAAGCCCAGCGTCTCCAAGTAGTACTACACCATTGACGACTCCGGCAGATCGAGAGCAAACGCCAACAAAACCAGAGCCAGAGCCCACAATTGATTTATTTAAAAGAAGCATTGTCAATGCAGCCGATTTAGTAAAAACGATCGCATCCAGAGCAGAAGATGCGAAGAAAGCAAACGTTACAATGGATTTTGTAGACATGCAGGGGCATTGGGCGGAGGAGACGATCAACACTTTCACCAAGTTGAAGCTGATCAATGGCTATGAAGATGGTTCGTTTAGACCCAACAATCCAATCACCCGCGCGGAGTTCGCAGTGATGCTGAATCGCGCGTTCCAAATCCAAGGCGGCAGCACAATGAGTCCGGTATTGAAGGACATAGGAGATTCCTGGGCTAAAGAAGATATTGAGATCCTAGTAGCGGCAGGGGTAATTAACGGCTACCCGGACGGTACGTTCAAGCCGAATCAGACGGTTACACGTGAAGAAATGGTGGTCATGCTGTCGCGGATCATGAACTTGGACAACTTGGAGAAAGATCAGACGAAAGGCCATTTCAATGATCTGAACGGTGCGTATGCAGCAGAGGAGATCCAAGCATCGGCTCAGGCAGGCATCGTTAGCGGTAAAGGGGATGGAAGCTTCAACCCTAAGAGTAATGCTACACGTGCTGAAGCGTTGCAGATTATCCTGAATGTGTTGAAGCTGAAGCCGGAGTTGAAGACATTGCTAGAATCACTTCGCTAGTATCCGTAAAGGACGCCGATTGGGGCGTCCTTTTTTCTTACTGTAGATGTTGCTGAAAACCGTATCATAAGTAGCGGCAAGTTGTCGGAATTGTCTGTACTGTTTAGTGTGCCTGGCTTAACCTAAATCTCAAAATCTGTGTTACCATGGTCGGTCAATTCAAACGGACCCGGTGTGACATCCGCCTCAGGTCTCTTGATCCCGAAAAAGTCGGAGTCGAAACGATATGGAGTGCCATCCGGTTCCTCATAGTTCATATCGGCGTGATACGTCTTGCCAAGCAGGTCGGTAGTAATCACCATAGGAGAGGCTCCCTGAAACAGATGGGGGTCGACCTGAATTTTCACCTTGCCGTGTTCAGGGTTAATCTCGACGTTTATGGCCTTCTGCACATAGATTTTCGCATTCGATTCATGAAGGCTGGGTACCGCATTGTTAAGATATACATTGCCCCCCATAGCTACCGGAAGAACTGCATTTCCTATAAAGAAATCGTTTGCTGCATCACCAAGTTCGGCAAGCTCTTCATTCGTGTATTCCCACCATTTTTTATCTTTGATATTAGGATGTTTATCGTACCCTCCGAGCCCCACAGCGTGCAAATAACAAATGGAATTGTCCGGAACGCCATCCATGACGGTCTTTCCGTCCGCTCCAACCTCATCCCTTGGTTTCAATGGCAGATGTTCAAAAAAGGTTATTGGAACAGGTTCCGTAAAAGCCTCGTTATTCCCCAAAAATATGTTGTTGTAGTATCTGTCATCTCCTCCAGTAATATTGGAGTATCCCGCCATTGCTGTTTCGTGAGGGAAGTGATACGGCGTAGTGCGGGTTATTTCAGAACGAACTACAAAATGACCTGCAAACAAATTATGGACAAATGCACCGCCCTGTGCCATATTTCTGAAATTCATAGGGGAGAGGAACAGATTATGATCGGCCAGATACGGACCATGGCAAACCTCAACGAAGAGATCTTCCGAAAGGTTGTCAAAAAATACATTCCGGCTGATGCGGGTGCCCTGTGCCTGCCAGTCAAGCCAAAGTGCACGGTAACAGCTATAGATGACATTTTCCCTAATTTGTGTATCTAGGGCAGCATGCAGTTTGATTCCAGCTACTTCGGCACCGTGTCTAATCCGTTTGTGATGAATATTGTAAATACGGTTCTGATAAATGTGGCTGAAGGCTGCTCCCATATGACCTACAATACCTGCCTGTTCGCAATCGTGAATCACATTGCCGCGAACGATGTGACTGCCCACGGTGTCCTTATGCCAGCCTGAGCGTAATGCCCGTAAAATCACCTCCTGCTCCCGTTGAGTACCGCCTTTACTGTGCTTCCCCGAAGTCTTCGCGTGACCTGTACCGATAGGAGTACCTAGACTGATTCCAACGCATTTGGATTCACTGATGATATTGTTTTCAATAATCCAACCCTTGCTCCAGTGAGGTCCAATCAAGCCTTCCTGGTAGTCTGTAGGTGGTGCCCATTGAGGAGAAGCTTGACGAAGTGTGAAACCGCTTACGGTTATATAGTTAAGCCCCGGTTTCTCAGGCCAGAAGCAATAAGGACGGACACTGATCTCCACGTTCTCCTTACGAGGATCTTTGCCGCCAAAATTGGCCCAGATCTTCGTTGTCACAGAACCAACTTCGGCATACCATTGTAACAGTGAGTCTTTGGGATATTTGGCTTCAGGCCACACTTCGGGATTGTAAACCTTATCGACACTATCACATTCATATAATGATTTGTGATCTAAATACACATCACCGAGATGAACCGGGAAGGCTCCGTCAAATAGCCAATCGCCGCTCAACTCTACTTCAAAGGGATTACGAACGGAAAACATGGAATTGGGCACTTCTGTGCTCCAAACGTTGTCTCGTTCAAACTTCCAGTCGGTAATCCGTTCAGCACCTGTAATGACGACTTCTCCGTCTCCTGCGGAACGATATATGATTCGATGCTCGGCTGTTCCTCCGTTAGCCGGATTCACCCATTCCCTGTATACTCCTGCATGAACAATAACCGTATCACCGGCCATGGCTAGAGCCGCAGCGCGTGAGATTGTACGAAAGGGGTGATCCGCTGTGCCCTTTGCTTGATCATCCCCATGTATGGATACATGATATTCCATAGAAATGCTCCTTCTTTCTATCGTATTCTCACTGTACCAATCCTTAACTTCATCCTAAATTATCATAATTGTACTATACCTTCATAATATTGGCACATAATTTAGCTCAGAGCGAACCATTTGTAAAAAGTAACGGCCCCTAATCGGATGCAAAGCATCGAAGATGAGGGGCCGTTTATTCATGCTGGGCGGTTACTCTACGCCGAGATACTTCTTATATTCAGAAACCAACGCTTCTTCTGATTTTCCAAATGCATTCTGAAAAGCCGCTGCAGGCTGAGCGCCCTTCGAGAATTCATTAAGCAGGTCCAGGTATTGCTCGTGGCTATAGTTTTGTTCGAGGAAGAATACCATGCTTTCAAACGAGAAATACTCGTCTGGATACGAGTTTAAGTGGGTAAACGACGTGATCTTGTTCCAATCGATAGGTGACCAACCTGAAGCGCTATTCCGTCTCTTGAGTTCGTTCTTGTAATAGGTAAGGTCACGCTTGTCGCCGGCGGGATCAGAGGAAGGACCGTACTGGGAATAGCCATTGATCTTCTTGGCAACGTAATCCGCTTGTCCTTCAAGCAACCAGCTCGTTCTGCCGCTTAGCGTAGATCCAAGCTTGTAGATATCCCATTTCTGATGCTGGTAAGCATGTGCCAGTTCATGCGCAAAGACAAACCGAACGCTTTCATCACCCGCCATATTATAGTTTTCTTCGACGGCAAGTTTTATGGCATTATGCTGTGGATTGTGGAACGATCCAGAGTCAATCTTAAAGATGCCGTCGCTGTCATGAATCCACACATCAACCTTTTTCTTCAAGGTATCCGATCCGAAAAATTGATCTTGCGCCTTTAAGATGTCCTCAGCCTCTGTGTAAAGATAATGGAACCTTTGGTCGGCCTTAGGTGTGAAATGAAGCATGAGATTCTTCGTTTCATAGGTGATCCAACCATCTTGAGCAGTGGCGGACGAAGAGGTTCCTTGATCCTTGAGCTGCTGTTCAAGCTCAGCGATTCGTTGCTCTGCTTCCTTAAGTTTCTCTGCATCGGTTGAGTTCGTGCTCGTTGCTTCCTGTGGGATCATTGAAATGGTGTTCGTGTTGCCGTTCCATTTGACGTTCTGATTCAAGGATTCTGCAACAAAACGAAGAGGTACGTAGGTTGTTCCGTTGTAAATAAATCCTTTATTATTTTCTGGTGCTTTCTTTTCAACGCCGTTGAAGAGGTACTTGATGTTACTGAAACTGACTTTGATGCTGGTTTCAGGACTAGAGGCGTAGGCTACACCCGTGGAAATTACTGCAAAAAGCGTGAAGGCAACGGTGATACGTGTTAATGATTGGTGTTTTTTCATGATGGCAGTCTCCTGAAGTCATATTCGGTAGATCGTTTTGCACATTGTTTCATTATTTACCGATATGACTGCGTGGTCAAGTCATAGATTGGGGAAGATACCCTTTTTTAGGTTGTTGCCATCCACAATGGGTCGCCCCCTAACCGGATCGGAAATCACCATAAGCAAAGGTTTACTTAATTTACTGTCTTATTGACAAAATCAATCTCAGTTCGGATCCCTTTGTGAGCGTCATTCCACAGACCCTTTGTCAGGCGAATGCGCAGCAGGCAGGTGTTAGGGTCTTCGTCGTTATTGGCTTCGTAATACCACTCAGCGAATATTTTGCGCAGCTTGGTCATCATCTCCGCGTTTTTCTCGTCACATACCCAGCCCAGATTTTCACCAATACCATCCGCCGTAAAGTTCTCGACGATGATACAAATGGCCACTTCGGGGTTTTGGGCAATCTGCTGCATTTTGTTTGAGGTCGCGTAGGTGACAATGTAGAACGAGCCGTTCTCATAATAGGCGTCTACAATACGGGCGGCGGGGCGGCTTCTGCCACCCGCACCCGGTTCCAGTGCGATGGTGGACAGGGAGATGAGGCAGTCCTTGTTACCTACTTGTTCTTCCAGCAACTTCATGGCTTCATCGTACTTGCTCATTCAATTACCTCCTCGTATAGTATCTTTAAAAAGCTCTTTTAGGTTCATTTCCATCCCCCCGGGGGATGGAAAACAGCCTCCAAATTTNCAGCTTGTTCTTTGAAAATTCNATCAGGGACTGGACTTTCCGGTATGCCTCTGGACAATGGAACGTAGGGTCCATTCGGGGAAATCCTTCTGCCTCCAGTAGCATCGTCTACTCCTTAAGTCTGTTTCTCCGGTACGCGTCTGAGCTTCTTACCCGCTGGCTGTTCCCTTCGGCATCCCATGCCCGGTTTTAGCAGATCCGGGGCAGCTCATGGCCCGAAGTGTGTCCTCATACGCGAGGGTGATAGATCTGCG
>NZ_JADQ01000097.1:0-5431 GCF_000518465.1 Paenibacillus sp. J14
CTCGTAGCAAAACGATAGCGTTTCGGCCGGTCCCAGCTCTTTGATAAGCTTGCGTAACGCTGCCGGTGTGTGGGGAATGCTCCCGTAATAGCGTGGAGCTTCCCCGCTCACATCTGCAATTGCAACCGAAATTTTTTCTTTGGATACATCTAAACCGACGAATTTTGTGGTAGACTGCATAGTATCAGCTCTCCTTTGCTATGTAGCTCTGAAATGGTTTGGTTTATACTACACTATCCATTTTAACCTACGAGATGTAGCAATTTGGAGGGCTGTCTTTTGTTTACGTTCATCTTAGCTAGCAATGGGGGCGGCTTGACGCCACACCAACTCCGATGACCCCCATTGTGATGGAAAGCCAATTGGAAAACAACAGCTTAAAATCAAGGTTTTCAAATTGGGTTTTCAGCACCGAGAAGGTTGGATGAAGGAGGGAGTGAGTAGCGGAGCGTAGGTGGATCTACGTGAGCAACGGAGCGACTGACTGAATTCAAGATTCGATGTCGCACTCACTCCGATGACCCCCATCGTGATGGAAAGCCAATTGGAAAACAACCAATATCAACCGCAGGAAATTAACCTTACAGGGAAGGAAAGTGTAGTATGGCATTGCAAATCTATAACACCTTAACCCGGGCGAAGGAAGAGTTCGTCAGCCTGACGCCGGGAAAAGTGAAGATGTATGTTTGCGGACCTACCGTATACGGTTATATTCATATTGGGAATGCGCGGCCGATGATCTTTTTTGACGTGGTACGCAGCTACCTGGAGAATCAGAAATACGATGTAAATTACGTTGTAAACTTTACAGATGTAGATGACAAGCTGATTCGCAAAGCGGAAGAGATGAAGCTCACCGTGCCGGAAGTGGCTGAGATGTTTATTAAAGCCTATTACGAGGATCTGGACGGCCTTGGAATTCCGCGTGCCACAGCAAATCCGCGGGTTACGGAGAACATGGATGTGATCATCGACTTTATCCGCGACCTGGAGCAAAAAGGGTTTGCTTATGAAAGCGGCGGGGACGTATTTTTCCGTACGCACAAATTTCCGGAATACGGCAAGCTGTCCGGTCAAAATATCGACGAGCTGCAATTTGGCATCCGCATCGATGTGGACGAACGTAAGGAGAATCCGGAGGATTTCGTGCTATGGAAAGCGGCCAAGCCCGGCGAAATCCACTGGAGCAGCCCATGGGGCGAAGGTCGTCCCGGCTGGCATATCGAATGCTCGGCGATGTCTCGGCAACTGCTGGGCGACACGCTGGACATTCACGGCGGGGGTCAGGACCTGCAGTTCCCGCACCATGAATGCGAAGTTGCACAATCGGAAGCTGCCACGGGCAAACCGCTCGCCAGATACTGGATGCATAACGGATATATCAATATCGACGGGGAAAAAATGTCCAAGTCCCTAGGCAACGGCGTACTTGTCAAGGATTTGCGTGCACAATATAAACGGGAAGCGATCCGTTACTTTATGCTATCGACTCACTATCGTAATCCGCTGAACTTCTCGGAAGAGACGATGCTGCAAGCGGAGCGCAGTGTAGAACGGATCAGCAACGCCGCGAACAACCTTCGCCATCGTCTGAGCGCAGCACCGCAGGGCGGGGAAACGAAGGTTACCCCGGAGTGGGCAGAGAAGCTGGAGACGATCCGCAATTTGTTCCATGCCAAAATGCAGGACGACTTCAATACCCCGGACGCGATTACGGCGGTGTTTGAATGGGTGAGCGAAGTGAATACGCTGCTGCAGCAGCCGGTGGCTGCACGCGGCGATCTGGAAGCGGCACTGCAGCTGTTCGAGGAGATGAACGGCGTGCTGCGTATCGCTTTGCCGCCGGAGACGGAGCTGCCTGGGGAAGAGATCGAGGCGCTGATTGCGGAGCGGGCCGAAGCGCGGAAGGCCAAGAACTGGGCGCGCGCGGACGAAATCCGCGACATGCTGGATGCCCGCGGCATCGTGCTCGAAGATACGCCGCAGGGTATGAGATGGCGGCGCAAATGAGCGGGCCGCAAGAGCCACGGGCAGGCGCCAGCGAGCGGCAGGGCCTAGACGCAGGCGACCTGACCGGCGCAGCAGTGCGTCCCGGCCAGGACGTGGGCGCCGCCGCTCGGCCGGGCCAGGCAGCCGACGCAACGGCCCAGCCTGGCCAGGACGCCGCTGCAGCGGGGCGACCGGGCCTAGCGGCTGCGCCGCCAAGCCCTGCTGCGCCCAGCGCCGCCGCGCAATCCGCGGCTCCCGCGTCGCCGCGCGCCCCAGAGGGCGGTCCTGCGGCCCCCGAGCACGGCGCACCCGCCGCGCTCTGGTTCCCGGACCCGCCCGCCAAGCCGGCTCGGCTGCTGCCGCCGCTCGCCCTCGCCTACATCGGCGACGCCGTCTACGAGGTCGCCGTCCGCCAGCACGTGATGGCCCGCCCGAACTTGCGGCCCCATCACCTGCATGGCCAATCGACGAAGTACGTCTCGGCCAAGGCGCAGGCGCGGCTGCTGGAGCAGATCGAGCCGCTGCTCACCGAAGAAGAGAAGGACGTTGTCCGCCAAGGACGCAACGCCAAGTCCGGCACGGTGCCGAAGAACGCCAACGTGCAAGATTACCGACTCGCCACCGCTTTAGAGAGCCTGGTCGGTTACTTATATTACACCGGAGCGCATGATCGCCTCCGCGAGTTGATTGCCCACGGATTTGCCGATTTGGAGGACAATCGGGACCGTGACTAACAACGCGTTACCATTGCATAGGAGGATTCCGATGGAGGAACAAGAATGGATTGGCGGCAAGCATTCGCTGCTTGAAGCGCTGCATGCTGGCCGCACAATCAATAAAATATGGGTGGCCGAAGGCGCCCAGAAGCATCTCACCCAGCCGATCGTGGCTGAAGCGAAAAAACACGGCATTGTCGTGCAATTTGTGGACAAGCGCAAGCTGGACCAAATGGCGCCGGGCTTGCAGCATCAGGGCGTGGTCGCTCAAGTTGCCCCTTACGCCTACGCGGAAGTGGACGATTTGCTAGCCCGTGCGCAGGAACGCGGGGAACCGCCTTTCTTGCTGATTCTGGACGAGATCGAAGACCCGCATAATCTGGGCTCGATTCTCCGGACGGCAGAGTGTACCGGGGTGCATGGAGTGATCATTCCTAAACGCCGCTCGGCGGCGGTGACTGCCACCGTATCGAAAACCTCGGCCGGAGCGGTGGAGTACGTTCCCGTGGCACGAGTAACGAATTTGGTTCAGACCATGGAGCAATTGAAGGAAGCAGGCGTATGGATCGTTGGTACAGACGTAGGCGCAAAAGAAGAGATGTACCGCAGCGGCAACGTGCTGACTGGGCCGGTGGCGATCGTCATCGGCAATGAGAACAAAGGTATGGGGCGCCTCGTTCGGGAAACGTGCGACGTCCTGGTCAAGCTCCCGATGAACGGACGGCTCAATTCCCTGAACGCCTCGGTTGCCGCCGGGGTCATTATGTACGAAGTGCTGCGCAGACGACGCGCTGAAGGATAAAGGCATGCGCGATGTGCGCGATGTGCTATTGGTTGACGGATACAATATGATCGGCGGCTGGCCCGAGTTGGCGGAACTGTCCAAGCGGGATCTGCAAGCCGCAAGGGACAGGCTGCTTGAGCGGCTCGCCGATTATCAAGCTTTTTCCGGGAGAAAGGTGATCGTCGTCTTTGATGCTTATCGGGTTCCGGGGCTGGGAAAGTCCTATACCCAAAACAAGGTGGAGCTGGTATTCACCAAGGAGAAGGAAACGGCGGACGAATGCATTGAACGGCTGGTCGGCGAGCTGAGCCACCGTCGCCGGCAAATCTATGTTGCCACGAGCGATATGGTGGAGCAGCATGTGATTTTTGGACAGGGCGCACTGCGGATTTCGGCCAGGGAACTCTTGATCCAGGTGGAGCAAAGCGAGAAGGAAATCCAGGCCAAAATCGCCGAGCGCAGCGCCAATTCCAGCCGCAATACGCTGGATGCCAAGCTAAGTCCGGAGCTGAGACAGTTGTTTGAACGATGGCGCAGGGAATGAAAGGGCATTCTCGAGTTCTACTACCATATACCCTTGACAAAGTTCGACTTTACATCTTTTGGTACTTTTGCGGTTGACGCTAGTATGCACCTTCATATATACTGTTCGTATTACTTGAATGAGTGACGGGGAACCGTGCGTTGCGGCCGGAGGGATTTGTGGTGAGTGTCAAACTCGATACATGGGTAAGGTTTGACTATGAGATCCAAAGTGACGA
This sequence comes from Paenibacillus sp. J14, assembly GCF_000518465.1. NCBI lineage: Bacteria > Bacillati > Bacillota > Bacilli > Caryophanales > Paenibacillaceae > Paenibacillus > Paenibacillus sp. J14. Next base: position 4,251 of record NZ_JADQ01000097.1, read on the forward strand.
AGACATTGTCGAGGCGGTTCGGGAAGGCGACAGTGAAGCGTTGGAATACTTGATCAACAAGTATCGGAGCTTCGTGCGCGCTAAGGCTAGGTCTTATTTTCTCATCGGTGCCGACCGCGAAGATATCATACAGGAAGGCATGATCGGACTCTACAAATCGATCCGGGACTTTCGGGGGGATAAGCTTGCTTCGTTCAAAGCGTTCGCGGAGCTGTGCATTACGCGCCAGATCATTACCGCGATCAAGACGGCAACGAGGCAGAAGCATATTCCGCTGAATTCGTACGTTTCCTTGGACAAGCCGATCTACGATGAGGAATCGGACCGAACGTTGCTCGACGTCATTTGCGGCTCTCAGGTGAGCGATCCGGAAGAATTGATCATCAACCAGGAAGAGTTTACCGGCCTGGAGGACAAGATGTCCGAGATCCTCAGCGATTTGGAGCGCAAAGTGCTTATGCTGTATTTGGACGGAAGGTCCTATCAGGAGATCGCGGTGGATTTGAATCGCCACGTCAAATCGATCGACAACGCCCTGCAGCGCGTCAAGCGCAAGCTGGAGCGTTATCTGGAAGTTCGCGACGGCGGTATCTGAACTTATTCTTTTCATCGTAACGCTACATACCATTCAATAAGCAGACCCAAGGGGGACCTGGTTGCAGGGAACCCTTTTTTTACCACGGCGACACGGTTCTTTACTTCCCCCACCAGAGGCGAAGCCGCACGGATTCGCTTGATACATATGCTTTTTCTCCTTCACTTTGCTGAAGGGTTGTCCCCATCGATTTCTCTCCCCAGGGTTTATCTTCCAAAATCGTGAGCTATACTGTAAATAATCGTAGAGCATTAGCAGGATGCCTCGCGTGTCAACTCATATAAAAATGTTACCGAAGGATAATGGTTCACTCACGTAATTTTGTTACCCAGTGGAGGCTGTTACATAGCCTCCACTGGGCGCGTAGCGGAGGCAGNCGTCACGGGNTGGGAAAGCAGCGCTTCCAACTGATTGTGTAATGCAAGCGGATCTTGGGAAGTCTGATACGCCTGTAACCGTTGGGTTTGTTCTGGTCGTAGCACGCCCAATTCGATTAACCGGGCAACGGGTGTTTTGGCCGTGTCGAATGTTTTCTTTACACGAGCCCCGCGACGCTCCTTGCCGATCAGCTTGCGAGTGGGCAAGC
>NZ_JADQ01000098.1:0-4735 GCF_000518465.1 Paenibacillus sp. J14
AAAGAAGTAAGCAGTAGCTAGGACTTGGTTCAGTAAGAGTCGTGAGTTAATAACGATGAAACATCATGAAGAGGATACATAGAAGTATATAAAAGAAATAAAGGNAGTAAAAAGAAATTGCAGTGAAGAACGACGGCAGATAACACAATGTTCCCGCAACGCGGCTGTAGCCGCAAGGTCCGCCCGAAGATATATGAAGTGGAATCATTACGGTGCTAATTCAGTAGCAAGGAAGGGAATTCAGGCGGACACGTCTGCAAGGCTAAGTGGCGGAGCCACCCGGCAACCTGATTCGCTGCGCTCGACGGGTCAGCGGCTTAAGCCTTTCGACGTCGGGAACACGATACGTTATCGGAAACTCCTGAAGTTGAGACAAGAAGAAGCCCATCCTCTGCGCGGGAGAGAAATCAAAGGAGCAGAGGAACGCAAGATCGTTGGGTCTGGATGAAAAAGCCAGTCCCGGGGTTTCTCCCCCTTTTAAAATACTTATAAAGACGAAAAAACACGAAAAGCTAAATGCGGAATCTTCAACGGAAGAGGAACGTTGCGAGAAAACGTAAGACGAAGGAGAAAGAACGACGTCGCCGTATATGAAAACCTAGTAAAAAAGGTATAAAACCTATATATAAAAACCTGTAAAAACCTATATAAAAGACTAAAAGCAAAGGGGGAGAAACCCAAAACCGATCTTGCTTGGGCAAATCCATGGAGCATCCGATAACACTGTATTCACGCTGCGGGCCCTAAAGGCCCCTTGGTCGCCTGGAGTGTAGGAAGTGAACTCATTACGGGGCTAATTCAGAAGCAAAGAAGCATAATCAGGCGACAACCCTGCGAGCCTAAGTCTGACGACCCGTTCGCTACGCTCACTTAAGGCTCTCGGGTTCGTGAATACAACAACGTTATCGGAAATTCGATTTTTCAACAAAACACAACATTTTATGGAGTCTTATGAATTTTTTTGTAGAACAAAGCATATTAAGAAGTAATTCATAATGAAGAGAGAAGGTTCATTGGAATGCAGACAGAACGCTTCAGTAAATTAAGAAAATCAGAACTCGCAAAGATATTTGAAAAAAAAGATATAATAGAGATTTGGAGAAAAATTGTAAAAAACCAACTCCGAAGCATTGATCTTAAAGATCTTTTTGATCACTATGATTTTAATTATAATATTGATGAAAGAGCTACATCAATACGCAACGATATCTTAAGTGGAAATTATAAGGTATCTCAAGCACTTACATATAGAATTGAAAAGAAGTTTGGTGTATGTAGACATTTGGTTACTCCGCAACCTTCTGATGCATTAGTTTTTCAAGTGTTAGTTGAAAAACTATCAAAAGAAATATTAATGAATCAACCCTCCGAAAATGCCTTTTATTCAAGAGACAGACATAGTGTTTCAAAACCACATACTACTGATGAATACAAATTTAACTGGCGGAAGCAATGGAAAAATCTACAAAAGAAAATTTATAATTTTACTGATGATAAAGAATTCATTCTTGTTACAGATCTCTCAAATTATTATGATAGTATAGATATAAGGGAATTAAGGAAAGTATTTACAAGTTACTCTAAGATAAATGAAGTAGTAATAGATCTTGTTTTTCGAATAATTGAAGATATATCTTGGAAGCCAGATTATCTACCTTATTCCTCAAGAGGATTACCTACTACCAACATTGAAGGTGTCCGATTGCTTGCTCACTCTTTTTTATTTGAAATTGATGAAGTTATCAAACAAAAAACAAACAATAGTTTTGCGCGCTGGATGGATGATATTACGATTGGTGTTGATTCACGTAAACAAGCTATAGAAATAATCAGTGCAATATCAGACATGCTAAAAAGTAGAGGGCTCGCATTAAACCTTTCCAAAACAAATATTTATAATGAGAAAGAAGGGTACTATCATTTTCAAATTGAGGAAAATAGGTATCTTGATAGTATTGAAAAAGTAAAAAAGACCGATTCTAACTATAAAGAAATTTGTAAAGAGCTTCATAAAAAGTTTAAAGCTCATTTTAAGGACCAGGGAGCAAAATACTGGGATAAAGTCACTAAACGATATATCACAGCATATGGTCGTCTAGGATCCACAAAATTACTAACAGAATTAACAAGATTATATGTTGAATATCCAAACTTAAGAGAGAATCTCCTAATATATTTACAAAATCTCGGATATAACAAAAATACTTCCTCAAAGGTTTTAGAGATAGTAGAGTTAATTGATATTTTCGATGATATATCTTTGTATCAATTATGTTATTTGCTAACCCAGTGGGAAATACCTACTAATGACGAGGCTAGAAAATTTTTAAAAGAATTTGAAGAGCATATTACTAAGTTTTCTTTTGAAAGAAAACTCCCTTCGGATTTTTATTGTTTATTATGGTTTAAAGCAAAATACAATCACCCTGAAGACTTGTTGAAATTTGTTGTTAAGTATAAGAATCTATGGCAAACGGATACCTTCTTACGTAGGCAAGTAACTGCAACCATATCAAGGTTACTAATAACCAATAGCAAAATTTCTGAAGAAATTTTATCGAGTCAAATATCTTCGGGCGTTCCCAATACAGTAACATTAGCGAGTCAGATAATGATGTTTAAAGATTTAGAAAAGTTAGATAACAAACTCAGTTTTTATTTATTTCCAAAATCAATACAAAGAATATACCCCCTCGGTAAGTTTCTTGTGTTGTGTTCAGTATTGAATTCGGAAAAAATTCGAAATGATAAAGTAGTTAGAGAAAAAATAAAAACTCACATAAAGGATCCATATTATCTTAAATGGCTAGATACTCAATTTAATATTAATTGATTTCTCTCGTAACTCAATGATGAATCGAACATCCGATAACATTATATTCACGCATCGGGTCGTCTTCGCCGACCCTCGGTCCGCCAGATGGAATTCAGAGAAGCGGAAACAGGCGGACACACCTGCGAGGCTAACTGCGCAAGCGCAGCCGGACCTGCGGTCCTTAAGCCTCTCGGCGTCGTGAATACGGGAACGTTATACGACATCATCTTAAAAATGTATTTAATTTAATGGGGGATAGATATGGAGGCTATTGAAATTAATAATCACATAGAAATTTTAGAAAGAATTAGAATGCATTACGTTCCCTCTAAATATATAAAGAAATTTATTAGTACCACATTAGATATTTATAATGAACGTCATTTGCTTAAGTCAGTAGCATTTGACAATAACTCAATTGAATATATTGCGGAAATAATAGTAAATGACATAAAAGCGAATAGACGATTCAGGCGAGTGGAATGCCTTAAAATTTTGAAGAGAATCATAAAAAATCGAGCTTCAAATGAACAATTTAGCAAGGCACTCTTGAATAATTTATTTTATCTATATCAGAGCTTCATTTTGAATAGCAGTGATGACATTCAATGGGCGGTTAGTACTTTCATTAAAGATCAAACATTAGAGGATGATCATATCATTTGGTTGATAGATAATTACGCAGAATCAGATCATATAGTAAACAGATTATTACGATATCCAGTTAGACATAAATTTATATTGGATTGGGCTCAAAACGTATATAAGGAAAGACAACTTCAGGAAAGAATCTCAGAAGTCATCGGTATTTTAATAGAGGACGAAGTCCCGGAATACATAAATGTAAATAATAGGATTCTGATGTGGGCGATATATTATTCTAAAGTATCATTACCAAATAAAAGAAAAATGATTTTAAAGCATCTTGATTATCATGATTATTCGCCCGCTATAGAAGTTGCTAAACGACTGGGTTTTGGGGAAATATCTAGTGAAATATTAAATTATTATTATGGGCTTCTCAATCGAAGAGATGACGTCGTATAACACTGCATTCACGCATCGCAGCCTGACGGCTGCTCGGTCGCCGAGAGGCATTTCGAGGAAGTGTATTCAGGTGACAACCCTGCGAACCTAACCGCGTCGCGGCCGCCCCGTTGGGGCTTAAGGTTCTCGGGTTCGTGAATGCGGGAACGTTATCTGAAACCGGTGCAAGGTAAATAAAAGACACTTGAAGATCCGTGTTACGATATCCTGTTTTCGAAGAAACTTTAAGGCATCCTTAAGGAACTTAATTTCGTAATTCATTTTCAACATCCTTAAGACTAATCAATTCACCTTTTAGGTAAGCTTCATGAGCATCTTTAATGGCATCTAATTCATCTTGAGTTGTTGGTTCATCATCGAGAGGGATTTCCCTTTTGGAGGAGGTGTTGGAAAGTCGCTCCATCAATTCGGAAACCAATTCAAGATCTTTATCGGATAATCGATCGAGTAATTCATAGAATCGTTCTTTATTTACCGCCATACTGGACATCTCCTTTCAAGAACTAATTATAACCATTATACCATCAAATACACCTGAAGGAATGGAGTTAGTAACTCAAAGTCAGTGTCAAGCTAGCGTGGGCAGTCATTTAAGATGCCTGGAACGCGAACCCCGAAGGAACCTCTTCCTTGTAAGCGCTTTGCTTCGTTCTTTCATCAAACACAAGTGATTTGTCAGAATTTTTTGCCGTTATCCGCGAAGTGCTTTGAGTGCCATACCCGTTGTGCTGCTTTGCTTCGGTCCTTGCAGCATGCGAATCATTCCAGCGATACAACCCTTGACCGGTTGCGTCACGTTCTTGAGCAATTGCCGCATGTTTATCGACTGCTGCGGCGTTGCCTGCTTACTCGCTTGTCCTTCAACCGTTCTTA
>NZ_JADQ01000099.1:0-4611 GCF_000518465.1 Paenibacillus sp. J14
TTGTCGCATAATTGTTATTGTACGACATGCCCGGTTTCGCAGTAAGATTTAACCTTTTACATGATGGGCATTCTCTAACCAAAAAACGAAGAAACCCCGTGGCATCCGCTGAAACCTACCTAAAAACAGGTATAATGAGTACAAGCGGTTAACCTGTTTCTGGAAAGGGTCTGGTGAGATGTCCAACAATCTTTTTCGCGGTTTACCGAAGGGAATCCAACTCCCGTTCATTGATGCCCATATTCATATAGACCTTTACGACGAAGATACCCGTGAACGCCTGCTGCAGGAACTGCCGGGCTGCGGAGTGGAAGCCGTCATTGCCGTTTCGATGCATTTAGCCTCCTGCAAGCTGAACAACGCTTTGGCGGAGCGCTATCCGAACCTGGTGCGCCCGGCATTCGGATTCCACCCCGAGCAGCCTATCCCTGAGGATCGGGAGATCGATCTCCTGCTGAATTGGATCAAGCAGCATGCCGAGGATATGATTGCCGTTGGTGAAGTCGGACTTCCTTATTACGCGCGGCAAGAAGCACTGCAGCAAGGAAAGCCCTTTGAGCTTGAACCCTATGTAGATCTGCTGGAAAAGTTTGTGATGCTTGCCAAAGCATTAGACAAACCGATTGTACTGCATGCGGTATACGAAGATGCCGATCTTGCTTGCGATCTGCTGGAACGGCACGATGTGACGAAGGCACATTTCCACTGGTTCAAGGGGGCCGAAGCCACTGTGCGTCGTATGGCGGATCGCGGTTATGTGATCTCTTTTACGCCGGATATCGTCTACGAACCGGAGATCCAAGACCTTGCCCGGCGCTATCCGCCTGAGCAGGTGATGGCCGAGACGGACGGGCCTTGGCCGTTTGAAGGACCGTTTACCGGTCAGATCACCCATCCGCGCATGACACGCCATGTCGCGATGGCTTGGGCAAATCTGCTGGGCATTCCTCCAGAAGAAGCCGCGGCGAAGTTGTACGAGAACACGCGACGCTTTTACGGAATATCATAACGACGAAAAAAAAGCTGCCCCCGGTTGCAAACCGAATGGGACAGCTTTTTGCTGTTTGTATTATTTTAAGGTAAAGCCGCGTTTCTCTAAAAATTCACGCATATGCAGCCGCGCCGGCTGCGCCAGCTTCTCGGCCATCAGCTTGGACCAAGGGGTATTCTTTGCCCCGCTGGTCCGTTCACGCAGATAGTTGGACATGATCTCGTCGTAAGCTGCCACCTGTTCCTCTTGCCCGGCTGTATCATACTGGTTCCAGTGTAGAACTGCCGGCAGCGGAAGCCTTGGACGAAGCTCAGGGGTTTGATCCGGGTAACCAAGGCACATGCCAAATACGGGATACGACAGGTGCGGTAGGCCCAGAAGATCCGCCACATCCTCGCTATGGTTGCGGATACCGCCGATATATACGATGCCAAGGCCAAGCGATTCTGCGGCAATGGCGGCATTTTGAGCAGCCAGCGCCGTATCGACCGTCGCCACAATAAAGTTCTCTGTCGTACCTTCATACGTCGTTTCCGAAGGAATATGCCGCTCGGCGGCCCGCTTAAGTCTCGATAAATCTGCGCACCAGACCAGGAATACGGGACACTCCGCGACATAAGCCTGGTTGCCGCAAAGCTCGGCCAACTTCGTCTTCCGATCCGCATTCGTCACGGCAATCACGGTATAGGCTTGTACATTACTGGAACTGGAGGCCATTTGGCCTGCAGATACGATTTGCTCGATGACCTCCCGGGGCACCGGACGATCGCTGTATTTACGAATGGAACGATGCTCCAGCATCTTCGATATCGTCTCGTTCATCTCCTCACTCCTTTTCCTCGCTTGATGTCATTCCTAATTATGGAACTTCCCCCAACGGGAAGCAAGCCCCCGAGTTCCATTCATACTGAGCTTCAAAGCGCCCCGCCGCCTGAATTCAACTGATCAGCGATCACGGAACCGATCATATATAGTGCCAGTCCCCAAACGATCAACGCAGATAATCGGTTGATTCCCCGAAGCAGTTGACCTCCACGGTCCAGGCTTCCAAGCATTTTGCCAGCCCATGCTAATCCAAAAAACCATACCCACGATACCAGAATCGTAGCCAGCGTAAACGCCCCTTTCGCCCAGCCGGTATAATCCAGAGAGCTTGTCCCGATCACGCCAACCGTATCCAAAATCGCATGTGGATTCAAAAACGTCACCGACAAGGCAAACACCGCCTGCTGTTTAGCTGGCAGCCCAGATACCCCTGCGGAAGACGGCTTGGACACGTCCCGCCAGATCGTCCAACCAATATACAGCATAAAGACAGCGCCTGCAGCAAAGAGTACGGTTTTCAGCCAAGTCCATGACAAGACCAACACCGAGACTCCCAACACCGCCAGCAAAATCAATATTGTATCGCCCAAAGCAGCGGTCAGAACAGCCGGTAACGCCCGGCGCAGCTTTCGTCCGGCAGCCCCCTGGTTAAATACAAATACATTCTGCACACCTAATGGCAAAATAAGCCCAAACGCCAAAAAGAACCCATGAATCGCAGCACTAACCATCTCTCTCCCCCTCTAATCTCTGTCTCTCCTTGTCATGAACCTTATTGTACCTGCCCACTTCCAACTTGGCTCCATCCATTTGGATGGAACTGAAACCAACCAAACGATATAATAGGGAAAATAACGTCGCTCAAGCAAGAAATCGACCATTCTGCAAAAGAGGGAGGTCTTCCATATGAATCCTTCGACTTGGCGCCCCAGCCGAAATTCGCCGATTCCGCTCCATCGACAAATCATGGAGCATCTTCGTGACCGGATCGCCAGCGGCGAATGGCCGGTGGGGACGCGCATCCCGTCCCAACGGGAGCTGGCCGCGCGGTTTGGGGTTAACCGCAGCACAGTCGTCGCCGCGCTGGATGAACTAATCGCAGCCGGGCTGCTTCAAGGTGACCGGGGAGGCGGCACCCGCGTCGTTAACCACACGTGGGGCGTGCTAACAGCCTCCCCGCCGCCCGATTGGAACGAGTACGTCAGCTCCGGCGTGCAATACCCTAATCTACCTGCTGTGCAGGAGATTAACCGGGCCGAGTTCCAGCCTGGCATTTTGCGGCTCGGCACCGGCGAGATGGGCCCCGACCTGCTGCCGCAGGATGAGATGGCCGAACTGCTGGGACGGATGGCCGCCAAGGTCCCGTACCTGGGCTATGGTGAACCTAACGGGGATCTGCGGCTCCGGGAGGTCATCGCTGCCCGGCTACGCCGTCAGGGCATCACCGTCTCGCCGGCCTCGCTGCTGATCGTCTCCGGCGCTTTGCAGGCGCTCCAGCTCATTTCCGTCGGCCTGCTCCCCCAGGGCTCAACGGTACTGACCGAACGACCGTCGTATCTGTATTCGGTGCCCGTGTTTCAGAGCGCCGGAATGAAGCTGCGCGGCGTGCCGATGGATGAACATGGCCTGCGCGCCGACCTCGTTTCCGTGTACGCTAAGCAGTATGCGGGCGCATTGCTTTACACCATTCCGACTTTCCATAATCCGAGCGGAACGGTGATGAGCGAGTCGCGGCGGCAGCTGCTGCTGGACGTCTGTGAGGCGGCCCGCTTGCCCCTCGTGGAAGACGATGTCTACCGCGAGTTATGGCTGGACGCCCCGCCGCCCCTGCCGTTAAAGGCGCATGACACCAGCGGCAGCGTGCTGTATCTCGGCAGCTTGTCCAAATCCCTCAGCCCGGGCCTGCGGATTGGCTGGATTGCCGGGCCGCAGCCCGTCATCGAGCGGCTCGCGGACATCAAGATGCAAAGCGATTACGGCTCCAGCGCCCTCTCGCAACAGATGGCAGCAGAATGGCTCGGGAGCGGCAACTACGACCGCCACCTTGAACGGCTGCGGACGGCGCTCCGCCTGCGGCGAGAAGCGGCAATGGACGCGCTGGAGCGGCATTTCCGCGATATCGCGGACTGGAAGGTACCGCAGGGAGGGTTTTACATCTGGCTGAACCTGCACAACTCTCCCTCCCCGCGCAAAATATTTGACGCCGCCCTAAAAGCCGGCATCCTGGTCAACCCCGGCCACCTCTACGACCGCGCCTCCGGCAGCCACCTGCGCCTCTCCTACGCCTACGCCACCGCCGAAGAACTGAAGGAAGGCATTGCCCGTCTGAGCCAAATCGTGCGCTCCTTGGATTAAGCCCATGAATTATCGCACTACGGCATGGGTCCCCTCAGACGGGTCCACTCGTCCACGCTTATCCCGTTCGGTCAATTGTGGTTCCACTTTCTTCACACATTATCCCATTTGGTCAGCGAACTTCTGCTGATAGACTAAAAAGTAGACATGGAGAACCGAGAATCGGGTAAAATGAATCTATCCAAATTCGAGGTGCTACCATGACGAAAAAATACGATAAAGAATTTAAACTGCAAACGATTCAGATGATCCAGGAAGAAGGGAAAGCGGTGGCGCAGGTCGCCCGCGAACTGGGGATCAGCGACAACACCCTGTATCGTTGGATGGCGGAATACAAGAAAGACGGCGCACAGGCCTTTCCAGGCAGTGGGCAACTGAAAGCCGACGATAAAGCAATGAGAGATCTTCAGAAACGCCTTCGTGATCTGGAAGAGGAGAAC
>NZ_JADQ01000100.1:0-3538 GCF_000518465.1 Paenibacillus sp. J14
GGTCTAGTTGGTCAAACCTTCGTTCCTCCACCCGCATAGCGGGTGGTTTTTTGTTTCGCACGCTTCGCGAGCTCAACTGGCTAAAGCCATAATAAGAAAAAGGCCGGACAAACTGTCCGGCCTTTTGATTTTGGCAATGTTTCGGTTGTACCCTACTCCTCGCTTACAGACCAGCCCTCCAGCGAAAGGGAAGGCTCCGCTTTCAGCTCCAGATCGGAAAATTCAGCGCTGCGCCATTTCAAATAGGCGGCAGCGCCAATCATCGCGGCGTTGTCGGTACAATACTTCAGCGGTGGGATCAACAAAGCGATGCCTTCGCGCTCACAGCGCTCGGTCAGTGCCGCACGCAGCCCGCGATTCGCAGCGACGCCCCCGCAGAGCAGCAGTTGGCGGGAGCCGGTTGCCTTGACCGCGCGGATCGCTTTTTCCACCAGCACTTCGATGACCGACTCTTGGAATCCGCGAGCAATCGCTGCTTGGTAGCCGTCCTCCCCGCGCATTTTGTGCTGATTCACCGCGTTCAGTACGGCCGATTTGAGTCCGCTTAAGCTGAAATCGTAAGAATCCGGCTCCAGCCAAGCCCGCGGCAGCTCTTCGGCTTCCTCCGCCTCCGCAGCCAGCTTGTCCACGAAGGGACCGCCGGGATACGGGAAGCCCAGCGCCCGAGCCACCTTGTCGTAAGCTTCACCGACGGCATCATCGCGCGTCCGTCCAAGCAGACGGAAGCTTCCTTCCCGCTCCATCAGCACCAGCTCGGTATGACCGCCCGATACTACGAGCGCCATGGACGGATACACCATCTCTGCCTCCAAGCGGTTGGCGTAGATGTGACCAGCAATATGATGAACGCCAATCAGGGGCTTATCCCAGGCGAACGCGAGGCTCTTGGCTGCCATGATGCCAACGAGCAGAGCGCCGACCAAACCCGGCCCTTCCGTCACGGCGATCGCCGACAACGATTCCGGCGCAATCCCCGCCTCCTGTACCGCTTCCTCCAGCATTCGCGTAATGCTCTCGACATGCTTGCGCGAAGCGACCTCCGGCACCACGCCGCCAAACGCCCGGTGCGTTTCAATCTGACTGGCGATCAGGTTGCTCAGCACCTCCGTTCCGTTCTTCACCACGGCGGCTGAGGTTTCGTCACAGCTCGTCTCCACCGCCAAAATATACACATCTTGCTCTTGCTTCACCACAAACCTTCGCTTCCTTCCCCGGTTTCCGACTGCGACCTTGGCAGCTCGCACCACATTATGATTGCATCTTCATGATTATCGGAATAATACCCTTTCCGCACGCCTGCCGGGGTAAAGCCCATTTTCTGATAAAGTGAGCGGGCAACAACATTGGATACCCGCACCTCCAGCGTCATCCGGACCATCCCCAGCTCTATGGCCCAGTCCATCATCCGACGCAGCAGCTTCTCCCCGAGATGATGCCCGCGATAAGCGGTACGAACAGCAATGTTCGTGATATGGGCCTCATCGAGGATCGTCCACATCCCGGCATATCCAATCGGTTCGCCGCGATATTCCATGATTTGATACCGTGCAAAATGGTTATGCGTTAACTCGTTACGAAACGCTTCCTCACTCCACGGAAGCGTAAACGATTCATGTTCGATCACCATGACGTCCGGCAAATCTGCGAGCGTCATGTTGCGGAATACGATATCTTGTTCCAGATCTTGTTCCAGCTTCGCCGCCCCCTCGCCTTAAGCGTTCCGCAGCCGTTTGGCTTCGGCTTCGGCCAGCTGCGTATAGTTTGGCTCCAGCGCATGGACATCGTCCGCCGGCAGCGCGGTGCGCGCCACGCCGGCGATGCCAACCCATGCGCCCTCCAGCTCGTAAGGCACGAGCTGGACGAGCTCGCCGAAGGCGGCGATCAGCGGCGCGATCGCCGCCTCATGCTTCTCGGTCTCGCCCACGAACCAGAGGCGGGCCGGCCGTTCCTCTGCAGGCAGCTGCTCCAGCTGCCGTTTCAGCTCGTCGGCCCACCCGTCCATCAGCCGGATCGCGTCGGGTTCGAGACGCTCCGGCAGGCCGCCCGGCGCTGGTGCAGCGAACAGCGCCGAATAAGCCTGGCCGCGCCGCGCATCGATCAGCGGCGCGATCCAGTGGCCGCCGGCGGCAGCGCGGCGGCCTTCTTCCGCCGGCCGGGCCGAGCCGGCCGGCGCGCTTCGCCGCGCGGCGAGCTCGCCTAGCGCGGCGGCGTCTTGCCCGCTGGCGCTGGCCCAGCCGCCCAGCGCCAAGGCGGCCAGGCTCGAGACACCGTAGACCGGCAGCCGTAACGACCACGCCAATGTCTTGGCGGTCGTGACGGCAATCCGGATCCCGGTGTAGGAGCCTGGCCCCACCCCGACGGCGATCCCGTCCAGATCCTGCTTGGCGAGCCCTGCCGCCTTCAGGCAATCCCCGATCGCCGTGACCAAATATGCCGAATGGTTCCGTTCGGCATGGATCGTTCGTTCGGCCAGCACGCGGCCGCCCTCCATCACCGCCACCGCCAGCGAAGAAGTGGCGGTGTCCAGCGTCAACAGCCGCTGCGATGGCTGTATATTTTCATGTTCGCTCATGATTCGGATACTCCAATCTCTTTCAGGGCCGGCACCCATGGCTCATAGGTTGCCCCCTGCACGTTGATATGCATACGCCGTCCCGTGGCCGACACTGTCTCGATGTAAATCTGCAGCTTGTCCTCCGGGAGCAATTCCTCAATCAAGCTGGCCCACTCCACCAGCGTTACACCGTGGCCGTAGAAATACTCATCCAGCCCCAGCTCATCCGCCTCATCCAGCGACAGCCGATAGACGTCCATATGATAAAAAGGCAGCCTGCCCTCATACTCCTTAATTAAGGTAAAGGTCGGACTGTTCACGGTGTCCTTCACGCCGAGGTGCTTGGCGAACAGCTGGGAAAACGCCGTTTTGCCCGCACCAAGATCCCCGTCCAGGGCGATCACCGTTCCCGGCTGGGCCAGCTTCGCCAACGCTTCCGCCAGCCGCTCCGTCCCCTTCAAATCCTCGGCTTCGTAGACCCACCGTGCGGAGGTGCTGCCTTTATGTTGATCCATGCTCACTTTAGCTTACCACCTTTTATCACGTTCCAACGAAATTGCCATACCTTTGAGTCACAACGCTTCGAAATCGAGCACCTGAGTTGCTCAGTTGGTCTAAATTGAACTTAGTTGATTGACTTAAGCCGAACTCACTCGAACAACACTTCGCTGAGAATTGCTGAACCATGATGGGCAGTGCTGCATCACTGAGCAACGCTGAGCTTTATCGTGCAACGCCAACCCAAGCTCCCCAGCCCTGCTCCACTAACGGACCGAGATGACCTTATTTGCTGATTTCCCGGACATTTCCCGCGCTAACGGACTCAGAAGGCGTTAATCCAACGTTTCGGAAGAAAAAGTTGATCATTTCCGGCAAATAAGGTCTTTCCTGTCCGTTGCTATGAACGTTTTTGTCAAGCCCTCGGTTTTAAATCTGCCTGAGCACGTGGCGCGAGAGCAAAAATGCGAGCGACGGTCGGCACGC